>NZ_CP013655.1:2521286-2624185 GCF_001465345.1 Enterococcus rotai
AAACTAGGAAAAGTTTCCTTCGTTTCATTTCTATTCTACGACTTAAGTATACCGAATTGAATACGCTAGCTCAACGGGAACAGAAGAAATTTTTTGAACTTTATTTTCATGAAAAAACGTAAATAGTGTGTAATTAATAAGAGAAAGTGAGAGCGTATTGTTTCACGTTTTTTTAGCCCTTTTTCGCAAATGTTAGAACCTATTGATTTTCATACCTCGACCAACCCCACCAATTTGGAACTAGCTCTTCAAGGGGAATCGTTTCTCGTTTCTGATAATCAACCATAATTTCTGTATCTTTATTTTTTTGAGAAAACTGTAGCAATAATTCTCTACAAGCACCGCAGGGCATTCCGCCCAGACCTTCAGGTGCTTCACTTCGAAAAGTGATGATACGTTTTATAACGGTTTGACCACTATTCATATACATATTTAAAGCGGCTGTCCGTTCAGCACATAAATCCATTACGCCACTGCAACTTTCAATACAAAAACCAGTGTAAATTTCGCCGTTTTCACTTTCTAAAGCACTGACTACATGGTGTGCATAAATAAATGGCGTGACTTCTGTGGGATAATATACTTTTTTCGCTTTTTCATACAAGGTTTCCCAGATATCCATAAATGTACCTCCGTTATTTAGTGATGGTCTTAATTATAGCAAGTGGCTACTGTAAAAGACAATGAACGTTTGTAATTAAAAAATGCTGGAGTGAAGAAGTATCCTCATTCCAGCTACATGCTCTTTATTTGCTTTTTAATTGGATTCTTCCCGAAAAGATTTCACTCTTTTTACACCTCTCCAAAGGTTGAGAAGTGCCAATATTGCACCTAAAATGAGTGGAAGCCACAGTATTTCTGTTGCATAGCCTAATGTTTCTAGTTGTTCAGTAGCATGACTGTCTTCCAAAGTCCATAACCCTTGTAGCACCTGAAAACTAAACGCCATCATAAAGGATGAGATCAGTAAAAGAACGAATCCGATATAATGCAGCTTGCTTTTTTTTCTAATAATAGCAAATACAACATATAAAAAAAGTAGAAAGATGGGGACGCCAAAAGCAAAGTATGGATTTAACATAGAAAAGCCTCCGTATGTAAAAATTGAATAATATAATTTGTTAGAAATACAACTATCCGTTGCTCCATGACTCAATCATACTGCAATTTTTTCAATTTGCAAAATATATTTTTTGTTAAAGCTATAGTTATTACAAATGACAAAGTGTTTATTTTCTACTAAACTAAAGAAGAAGGAGTGAGTTCTAAATGTCAGCTTATGCAGCACCAATCAAAACTGCGATAATCGTTTTTCCTTTTTTAGCCTTTGCGATTTCATTTGTGCTTGTGATTCGTGAATACCGGAAATACGGAACATTTTTATTCAGAAGAGCACTAATACTTTATTCATTTGTTTTCTATTTACTATGCGCTTATTTTTTAATTATTTTACCACTGCCGCCTCGAGCTGAGGTAGCGCAATATACGAGCCAAATGTTAGAACTGCGGCCGTTTTATTTTGTTAACCGTTTTATGCAAGAGACGGTCTTGAATATTCATGATCCAAGTACCTTTATCCCAGCGTTAAGGCAAGGCGTCGTGTTGGAGCCGGTTTTCAACGTTCTGTTGCTCGTTCCTTTTGGGGTGTATTTACGTTATTATTACAAACTTTCATTCAAAAAAGTAGTTCTCGCTAGTTTTCTCTTGTCGCTGTTTTTTGAGTTAACGCAGTTGAGCGGGTTGTATTTTATTTATCCTAGACCTTATCGGTTAGCGGACGTGAATGATTTGATCAATAATACGTTTGGTGGAATTGTCGGTTATACGATTACACCGATGTTGACCTTTTTATTTCCAACAAGAGACGAGTTGGATGAAGCCGCCTATGAAAAAGGGCAATCCGTTAGTTTATTTCGGCGTTTTGTGGCTTTTTTGATCGATTGGTTTGTGATTTCGATTGTGCAAGCGATTGGGATGTTTACGCTCAATTTAATCCCAGAATACAAACAATGGTTTGTGGGATATCCTGCATTAGAAGGACGAGTCTGGTTTTTCGCTATGGTGTTTATAGTGTTTATGTTGCTACCTAAGCTTACGAATGGGGAAACAATCGGCAAGAAAGTTGTGCGTATTCAAGTTGTAGAAGAAGGGCATGAAAAAATTCGTTTCAGAGCGTTATTTATCCGGTATGGTTATTTGTATGTTGTTTATGGTTTGATCAGTTCTTACATGACGAGTTCAGCTGATTTACTCAATTCTAGTAATCGGATGTTACAGTTAGTGAGTCTTATGTTGTTTCTATTTTGCTCGTTTCTATTATTGCTATTTTTCATTAATGTTCTGTATGTATTGGTTAGAAAGAAGCGTCGATTATTTTATGAAAAGGCGAGCCATACCTATACGATCAGCACGATAAAAAGAGAGGAAAATGTAGAAAATCAATAAGGAATCGCAGTTTTTGTGGTATAATGCATGAGGACTTACACAACAAGTTTGAAAGAGGTGAGGTAAATGAGTTCATTTAAACAATTTCAGTTCAACGATTTTATCATGGAAGCACTAGCAGATAAAGGGTTTGAACAACCAACAGAAGTACAAGAAAAATTGATCCCAGTGATTAAAAAAGGCAAAAGTGTTATCGGTCAATCCCAAACAGGAAGCGGCAAGACCCATACATTTTTATTACCATTGATGAATAAAGTTAACCCTCAATTAGATGAGGTACAAATCTTGATCACGGCACCAAGTCGTGAGTTAGCGAATCAAATTTATCAAGAAGCGATTCAAATCGCAAAATTCAGTCAACCTGAAATGCGTGTGACAAATTTTGTTGGCGGTACAGACAAACAACGTCAAATCGCAAAATTAAAGAATCAACAACCTCATGTGGTGATTGGAACGCCAGGTCGTATTTTAGATTTGATGAATGAACAAGCATTAAAAGCGCACACTGCTTTTGCGTTTGTTGTCGATGAAGCGGATATGACACTCGACATGGGCTTTTTAGAAGAAGTCGATCAGATTGCTGGACGTTTGCCTGATAAGCTGCAAATGTTGGTTTTCTCTGCGACAATTCCTGAAAAATTAAAACCATTCTTGAAGAAGTATATGGAGAATCCAGTTATAGAGCATATTCAACCAAAGAATATTATTTCTGAAACGATTGATAATTGGTTGATTTCAACTAAAGGGAAAGACAAAAATCGTCTAATTTACCAATTATTGACGATTGGTCATCCGTATCTAGTGATCGTGTTTGCTAATACCAAACAACGCGTAGATGAAATTACGGATTATTTAAAAGATCAAGGGCTGAAAGTAGCAAAAATTCATGGCGATATCTCTCCAAGAGAACGTAAACGTGTAATGCGTCAAGTGCAAGATCTTGAATTTCAATATGTCGTAGCAACTGATTTGGCTGCACGAGGAATCGATATTGAAGGCGTTTCTCATGTGATCAATGCGGAAGTACCAAGTGATTTGGATTTCTTTATTCACCGTGTTGGTCGAACAGGTAGAAATGGGTTAGATGGTACTGCGATCACATTGTATTCTCCAGCTGATGAGGAAGCAATTTCCGAAGTTGAGCAAATCGGTATCAAGTTTCAGCCTAAGGAAATCAAAAATGGTGAATTGGTCGACACTTATGACCGAAATCGTCGTACAAAACGTGAAAAAACCAAAGATGCTTTAGAAGATCCAACTTTGATTGGTTTGGTTAAAAAGAAAAAGAAAAAAATCAAACCAGGTTACAAGAAAAAAATCGAGTGGGCGATTTCAGCAAGTAATAAACAAAAACGTAAAGTCGAACGTCGTCAACAAACACGGACAGCTAAAAAATCGAAGAAAAATAGTTATAAATAAAAATAAACAGCTAGATGTCAGAGACATTTTAGCTGCTTATTTTTTTGATCATTTCAACACATAATAGGCCATCTTCTAAATATTCCTCAGAATTTACAGAGTAATTCAACGCTTCATAAAAAGTCAATGCCGTCTTTTCTGCGGAGAGCGTACTGAATAGATAACCCTCTTTTACAGCCGTTTCTTCTAATAATAAAAGTAACTGTTTTCCAATTCCTTGTCCTCGATACTCTTTTCTTACACAAAAGCGATCAGGTTGAATGGTCTGTTCGTCTTTTTTCTGATAACGAATCGTAGCGACGGCTAGTGAGTTTTCATACACAACAAAATAATTGCGATCATTTGTGTCAAGCTCGTCAAATTCATCTTGTAAGGCAATTCCTTGTTCTAAAACAAAAACCTCATAACGCAAAGCAAATGCTGCTGCTTGGTGCCAAATTTCATTGCCAAAATGAGTATGCATATCAGTCCTCCAGATAATTTTCTTAGTGAAAGGTTCATTCAGTGGTATACTTAATCATAGCAAATAGTTTAAAGGTCATCTAGGGTTATTGGCTAGCTTGACTTTTAAAATACGAGGAGGGTTTGGTTTGGACCTATTTGAACAAAGTGAATGGGCAAATTGGAAGAATTTAAATGATAATGAAAAAATCGCTTTATTACAGCAATTATTGATGTATTTTGTACCACCAACAATTGAAGTCAGTACGATTGAATTAGTCAATTTTGAATTATATGGCATCAAATGTCGTACGTTTGAATTAGAGTTGGATGGTGAACTGTTTGTCTTTATTCCAGGAAATAGTGAGGCAATCCTTGGCTGGGATTTAGGGGCAGAAGGGTTACGTGCTCATGAATTACTGGGATTTGATGTGGAAAGTTTAGAGAAAAACACGTTTAAAACAACACTGACAAACGAAGTGATCGATTCTGCTACTGAGTGGGTTGAAGCAGAAACGTCCTATGATTTAACATCTTTAGAAGGAATTTCTGAATACATAAACCAACAGACAACAGAGTTGAGGAAAGTCAAAATACCAGCGATGTTTGTTCAAAAATATGCACTACCTGCTTGCACTGAATTTCTAGGCATTTTTGATACTGTTACAGGGACATTTGAAGGTGAGATCGAACAATTTGTTTCCTTTGAAAATCAGATTTGTGAAAAGCTGTTTCCGACATTGTCGGCTGCTGAAAGTCTGAGCTGGACATTTCCTCAATCCCTTTTAGAAAAAAATAAATTCTATTTAGAGTTTTTGCCTGAATCTGATTACTATTTTGTATATAGCCACTCTGACTATACTCATGATGAATTAGCGTTATCACTAAAAAGAACGGGTTTCGGTTTACTATCAGAAGATCAATGGGAGTTTGCTGTTGGTGCAGGAACTCGTCGCTTATTTCGTTGGGGAAATGAGTTATTGATTCAGGAAAATGAATCTGGCCGTCAAATCAAAAGTAAGATGGACGGGGGAAATATGTTTGGTCTAGTCGTTGATACACAAAAAAATCGCTATGAGCTAACAACTGATCCAACTGCATCAAAATTAGTGAAACAAACTTCACCACGCAATACGTTGATTGAAGAAATGTTACCGTTATCGACTTATTTTAGTCCAAATCATGCGATCTTACCTGAACAAAAGCTAAGTCCTACTGATTATTTATATCGAAAAGTCATTCGGATTGAAAATTAAATAGAAAACATTGACATTTTTTTGAAGATTCCTTATACTTTATAAGGAAACTAAAGGATATGATTTATTTTTTCGTGTTTACAGAAAGTTCTTCATTGCTGAAAGAAGGATAACACAAAAATGGAATTGCTCCCTTTCAGTCATTTTGGTAGAAATACCAACGCCACTCAGCGTTAGCGAGTTTAAGAGGTAATGAATGTTTCAAGCGACTTCATTGCAAACAAGGTGGTACCGCGATTTTTCGTCCTTGTATTGCAGTGAAGGCCGCTTTTTTTGTTGCACAAGATCAACTAATTAGTGAAGAAAGTAGGAATAAAACCATGAAACAACTATCAAGTAGCCAAGTTCGTCAAATGTATTTAGACTTTTTCAAATCAAAAGGACACTCTATTGAGCCAAGTGCATCTTTAGTACCAGTCAATGATCCAACGTTGTTATGGATCAACTCAGGTGTTGCCACATTGAAGAAATATTTTGATGGGTCAGTCGTTCCTGAAAACCCAAGAATTACCAATGCTCAAAAATCAATCCGTACCAACGATATAGAAAACGTTGGGAAAACGGCTCGTCACCATACCATGTTTGAAATGTTAGGGAATTTTTCGATCGGTGATTATTTTAAAAAGGAAGCAATCCACTGGGCTTGGGAATTTTTGACTTCACCTGACTGGATGGCTTTTGACCCTGAAAAATTATACGTAACAGTTTATCCAAAAGATACAGAAGCAAAACGTATTTGGCATGAAGAAGTTGGTTTAACGATGGATCACATCATTGATATTGAAGATAACTTCTGGGATATTGGCGCGGGTCCATGTGGTCCGGATTCAGAGATTTTTTATGATCGCGGGGAGTCTTTCAATGATGTTGCTGAAGATGATCCAGAAAACTATCCTGGTGGAGAAAATGAGCGTTATTTAGAAATTTGGAACTTAGTATTTTCTGAATTCAACCATCAAGCAGACGACAGCTATGAACCATTACCACATAAAAACATTGATACGGGGATGGGCTTAGAACGAATGGTTTCGATCGTTCAAAATGCACCAACGAACTTTGAAACAGATTTATTTATGCCAATTATTCACGCTGTTGAAAAATTAAGTGGGCAAGTTACTTATGGTCAATCACCACAAACAGATATTTCATTTAAAGTGATCGCTGACCATATTCGTGCTTTATCATTTGCAATCGGGGATGGAGCGTTACCTTCAAATGAAGGTCGTGGCTATGTGTTACGTCGTTTATTGCGCCGTGCTGTTATGCATGGGAAAAAATTAGGGATCAATGAAGCCTTTTTATACAAATTAGTGCCAGTTGTAGGAAACGTGATGGTTAGTTATTACCCAGAAGTCTTACAGCAAAAAGAATTTATTGAAAAAGTTGTTCGGACAGAAGAAGAACGTTTCCATGAAACAATCAACGAAGGACTAGATATTTTAAATGAACTGATTGGTAAAGTAAAAGCAGACAATCAAGACACTTTAAACGGGAAAGACATCTTCAAACTATATGATACCTATGGTTTCCCAGTTGAATTGACAGAAGAAGTAGCAGAAGATTCAGACTTGAAAGTCGATCATGCTGGCTTTGAAAAAGAAATGGAAGCTCAAAGAGAACGTGCTCGTTCGGCTCGTAGCAAAGCCACTTCGATGGGTGTACAATCTGCAGTCTTGACAGATATCAAAGTTGAAAGTAAATTTGTTGGTTATAGTCAGTTAGAGGCAAGCAGCAAACTATTGATTATTTTAAAAGACGAAGAAATTCTAAGTGAACTTTCAGAAGGTACTGCACAATTGATTTTTGCTGAAACACCTTTTTATGCTGAAATGGGTGGACAAGTAGCGGATCATGGAACAATCAAGGATCAAAATGGAACGATTGTCGCTCATGTAGAAAATGTGTTAAAAGCACCAAATGGTCAATTCTTACACACGGTTCAAGTGATGGGCACATTAACAGAAGGGGCTGTCTATGAATTGCATGTGGATGAAAAAATGCGCAATCGCATTTTGAAAAACCATACAGCAACTCATTTATTGCACCGTGCCTTAAAGGATATTTTAGGGGATCATGCCAATCAAGCAGGTTCATTAGTAGCTCCTGGACATTTACGTTTTGACTTTACTCATTTTGGTCAAGTTACAGCAGAAGAATTAGTTCAAATGGAAGCAATCGTCAATGAAAAAATCTGGGAAGCCATTCCAGTTGAGACGGTTGAAACAGATATCGATACAGCGAAGAACATGGGGGCCATGGCGTTGTTTGGTGAGAAATATGGGAAAGAAGTTCGTGTTGTGAATATCGGTGGTTATTCAATCGAGCTTTGTGGTGGAACCCATGTGAAAAATACAGAAGATATTGGTATTTTCAAAATTGTGTCTGAATCTGGAATCGGTGCAGGTGTCCGTCGGATCGAAGCCGTGACAAGCAAAGAAGCGTATGAGTTAATGCACGAAGAAGAGCAACAACTAAAAACAATTGCAGGAATCGTCAAATCACCTCAACTGAAAGAAGTTGTTTCAAAAACAGAACAATTACAGCAACAATTGCGTGATTTACAAAAAGAAAATGAACAACTTGCAGGAAAATTAGCGAATCAACAAGCAGGAGACATTTTCAAAGAGATCAAAGAAATTAATGGGACAACGTACATTGCTGCACAAGTCAATGTAAAAGATATGAATCAATTACGTCAATTAGCGGATCAATGGAAACAAAAAGAACTTTCTGATGTGTTGGTTTTAGCAACAGCGCAAGAGGAAAAAGTTAGCTTGTTAGCAGCGATGTCAAAAGCAGCTAATGAGAAAGGCTTAAAAGCAGGCGATTTGATCAAAACAATTGCACCAAAAGTTGGCGGCGGCGGCGGCGGTCGTCCCGATATGGCACAAGCTGGCGGTAAAAATCCAGCGGGAATCAATGATGCTTTAACAGAAGTTGCCAATTGGTTAGCAAAATAGCAGACAAAAAGAGCCTTAACCTACAGAAAAGTATATAACAATAGAGTTCATGATGAAACGGATAGCTCGTTTTATTTTGGACTCTATTTTTGTGTCTTGAAGTGCTAATTCTTTCTTTTTTTCATTTTGTTGTTAGATTTAAATTAGTATCACTCAGAAATATTTAATGAAACGAGCATAGCTTTAGAAAATCATTGGGCTTTCTTTTGAAAAAAATAGCGTGATTAGGACCTATCTAAGAACTAATGCCCAAAGAATTGAAGGCTTAGGAAATAAGAGCTGACTAGAAGCTTATGAATCAACCTTTTTTCACTTCCCATGAAATTGAATTCTTCACTTTAAGAGAGGAGAGAATTGGATGGCTAAACCTAAAAGTCCGATAGAGCTTTTTGAAACAGGTGAAAATTTCTATAGCCAACATTATTTTGGCGTTCATCAAGTGCAGCAGGGAGAACAAACTGGTTTTATTTTTAGGGTTTGGGCACCAAATGCTCAAGCACTTTGGCTAGTTGGAGACTTTAATGAGTGGAAGCGATCATTACCACTACGAAAGGATGCACATTTTGGTGTCTGGGAAATTTTTACACCATTACCAAAAGTGGGGGATTTTTATAAATTTTTGGTCAAACAAGCAGATGGCAGAGAGGTCTACAAAATCGATCTTTTTGCGACTACATTTGAAAAGCGTCCGAATAATGCGGCTGTAATCCAAACGGTCCCTGAAAGAAAATGGCGTGACAAAGCATGGCAAAACAGTGCTAAACAATCCGGTCAGCTTGACCAACCGTTAACAATTTATGAAGTTCATGCCAGTTCTTGGGCATGTGATGAAGAGGGTACGCCATATACTTTTAAACAACTTCAAGAAACTT
The DNA here is from genome assembly GCF_001465345.1 of Enterococcus rotai. NCBI lineage: Bacteria > Bacillati > Bacillota > Bacilli > Lactobacillales > Enterococcaceae > Enterococcus > Enterococcus rotai. Next base: position 2,530,680 of record NZ_CP013655.1, read on the forward strand.
TGATTCCTTATGTGAAAGAGCTAGGTTTTACACATATTGAATTTATGCCGTTAATGGAGCATCCTCTGGCTGAGTCTTGGGGCTATCAGTTGACTGGCTATTTTGCTCTTTGCTCAGCGTCTGGAACACTTGATGGGTTCCAACAGTTCGTGGAGACCTGTCATTTAAATGGTATTGGTGTTTTAGTTGATTGGGTGCCAGGACATTTTTGTATTAATGATGATGGACTTGCCAAATATGATGGATCGCCACAATTTGAATATCAAGATCCTGTTAAAGCCAAAAATATTCGCTGGGGTTCGCTAAATTTTGATCTAAGTAAACCTCAAGTTCAAAGTTTTTTGATTTCAAGTGCCTTGTATTGGATCGAAATGGTTCATATTGATGGAATTCGGGTTGATGCAGTTTCGAATATGTTGTATTTAGATTATGATGAAGGACCATTTTCATTAAATGATGACGGCAGTAATCGTAATTGGCCTGGTTTTTACTTTTTAGAAAAACTGAATGCGGTAATCAAACAAGCACATCCAGGTGTGATCATGATCGCGTAAGAAAGTTCCTCGTAAATATAAAATTTGATGTGTCGTTAGCACAATTTATCTACGCTGGTGCTGATTTGTTCTGGATGCCCTCTGCAACTGAACCATGCGGCTTATCTCAAATGATTGCTATGCGTTATGGAACGTTGCCGATCGTCCACGAAGTAGGCGGGTTAAAAGACACGGTTCTCCCGTATGATCCTACCACAAAAACGGGAACAGGCTTTGGTTTTTCTGAATTTAGCTCGTATTCCTTGATGTATAGTACACTAACCGCCATTGATCTTTATAGAAAGGATCAGCAGACATGGCAACAGTTAATCAAAAACGCAATGGAAAAAGATTTTAGCTGGGAAAAATCGAGTCAAGTCTATCTGGATTTATATAAAGAGATCATTCAAGTGGGATGAAGTAATGCTGTTTTTCGTTTTTAAGTATTGACGACAGCATAAAACCAAGGTATACTTTTAGCGAGAAATGAATAGCCAAAGAAAACTATGAGGTGTTTTTGTGAGTGTAAGTATCTAATCTAAGGAAATGAATAGCTGAAGAATAAACGACCATTTTTAGATGGCTTCTTTAGTGTACTTACGTTGATACCTATCTTAACTCATACAAAAATACTAGATAGACTGCAGGATGACTGTTTTTATTTAGTGATTATTGAGGGATGAAGGGAACACTTCATCCCTTTTTCTATTTTTCAATCAAGATCATTGCTGTAGCTAAAAAGTAAATTCTTTGTCCTATTCAAAAGAAGGTAGGTATCTCTTAATTAAAAGGAGAGATACAGATGAATCAAGAAACCTATAATAAAACACAATTTAATCAAATCAAAGAAAAATTAATGACCTATACCATCAGTTCCTATGGAAAAGAGCTAATCAAACGACTGCAACCAAACAGTCATTTAGAGGTAGTGAAAAAACGATTACAAGAAACCTCCGAAGCGAAAGCACTGCTTATGGCCAATTTGCATGTCCCATTTATGGGATTAAACAACATTGAGCATTTGACCAATCAAGTTGAAAAAGGCTTTATTTTAGAACCAACTGAATTACTTAGCTATGCAGATTTTCTTAGGAGTAGTCGTTTGATCCAAGCCTTTATGCAGAAAAATGAATTTATCGCACCGCTTTTAGCCAGATATAGTGATTCATTACAACTATTTTCAATGATCGAGGATGAAATCTATCAAGTCATTCGGAACAATCAAGTGGAAAATGATGCTAGTCGTGAACTACGTAAAGTTCGTCGGGCCATTCAAGAGTGTGAAAAAGAAATTGAAGCGAAACTAACGTCATTTCTTAGAAATGCACAAAATAAGCCTAAAATTCAAGAAGCGATCGTGGTCAAGAAAAATGAACGTTATACCATACCGATCAAAGCTACCTATAAAAATCAAATCTCTGGAACCATCGTGGATGCGTCCTCTAAAGGAACAACGGTTTTTGTAGAGCCAAAAACGGTAACGAAGTTAAATGACAAACTCTATCAACTGAAAATGGAAGAAGCGACAGAAGTCTATCAAATTTTATCGACACTGACTGGTCTGATTGCCGAACAAATGGTTGCTATCCAGTCAAATCTAGAAGTAGTGGCACAATATGACATGATCTTTGCGAAGGCCAAATATAGTAGAGAGATCAATGGAATAGAACCAGAGATTAACCAAGACGGCATCATTGAGTTTGTAAATGTAAAACACACTTTGCTAGGAGAAAACGCTGTTCCATTAAATGTAACACTAGGACAAGAATATCGAGGATTAACGATCACAGGTCCGAATGCAGGTGGCAAGACGGTTGTGCTCAAAACAGTTGGACTGATTACCTTACAAACGATGATCGGTGTACAAATCATCGCGGATGCTGGGACAAATGTTGGGATTTTTGATCAGATTTTTGTAGATATTGGGGATCAGCAAAGTATAGAAAACGCCTTAAGTACCTTTTCAGGTCATATGCAGAATATCTCTGAAATTCTTGCTAAAACAAAACGAAACAGTTTGATTTTATTAGATGAAATTGGGAGTGGAACCGAACCAAATGAAGGAGCCGCTTTGGCGATCGCAATCATGGAAGCTTTTTATAAAAAAGGAAGTATCTTGATTACAACGACCCATTATGGTGAAATTAAACGATTTTCAGAACAACATGAAGACTTTTTAACCGCAGCGATGGCCTTTGATTCTGAAAATTTAATGCCGAAATACCAGTTGATTTTAGGGGAGACTGGAGAGAGTAACGCCTTTTGGATCGCAAACAAAATGAATTTGGATGAACACGTCGTAAAACAAGCGCAAAACTATTTACACAATCGCAATTACTCGACCGAAAAAGAACATTCATTGCAAAAAGTAAGAAAGCCAAAAAAACAACCGATTTTTCCGACTTACGAAAAAGGGGATCGTGTATTTTGGACAGAGAAAAAGACAATCGGCTTAATTTTTGAATTAATCGAACTATCAGATGAGGTCATCATTTTTGTCGAAAACCAAAAAGTAAGAGTACCTAAACGCCAATTGAAATTGGATCGTAGCGCAAAAGAATTATATCCACCAAACTAAGATTTAGACTCTTTATTTGAAGATTACCATGAGCGTAAAAAGATTCGTGATCTAGAGCGAGGATCTAAAAAAGCCCATAAGAAATTAAGAAAAGAGATGCAAGCTAGAACAATTCAAAGAGAAGAATAACTGTACTAGCGATTTTAAGTAAATGAGAGGAAGACAAAAGTCTTGCTCTTTTTTGCCAGTCAATGCTTCTTTCACAACCTCATCTTACAAGTTTTCAAGGTGGTTTTTCAATGGTATAATAACCACGGAGGAATATATCAAATGAATGAAAATCAATTATCAAAACGTTTAGCGCGTGTGGGAGAATTAGTTCCAGAACAAAGCCGTTTAGCAGACATTGGTTCTGACCATGCGTATTTACCTGTAGCATTAGTTTTACAAAACAAACTTGATTTTGCGGTGGCAGGAGAAGTTGTAAGCGGCCCTTTTGAAGCGGCTAAAAAACAAGTACAAAAAAATGGCTTGAACGATCAAATTATTGTCCGTTTGGCTGACGGCTTAGATGCTGTGGAACAGACAGACGGGATTACTGCCGTGACGATTTGCGGAATGGGTGGTGTTTTGATCCGAGATATTTTAGAGGCTGGCTGGAACAACCAACGGCTTCAAGGAAATGAATGCCTCGTTTTACAACCAAACATTGGTGAAAAGCCGTTACGTGATTGGTTGACAGTACACGGTTTTACAATACTTGAAGAAGATATTTTAGAAGAAAATAATAAGATTTATGAAATCATTGTGGCGTCAAGACTTGAAACTAGAGTGGCTTATTCAGAAAAAGAACGACTCTTCGGTCCACTTTTACTGCAAAAGCAGTCCACTGTTTTTCGTAAAAAATGGCTAGGGGAACTAAATCAGCGTGAAACGATTCTAGCGCAATTGGCCAAAGCATCTGGTGACCAAACGGTTAGGATCCACCAAATAGAAAAAGAAATTGCTGAAATCAAGGAGGTTTTGTCAGATGAGTCTTGATGGGACGTTATTTATTGAACACTTTGAAGCCTATTGTCCTCAGTGGTTAGCCGAAGCAGATGATCCTGTGGGGTTGCATATTGGCACTTTAAATAAAAAGCTAGACCGAGTAATGGTTACGTTAGATGTTCGGCCAGAAGTCGTGGCTGAAGCGATCGAAAAAAACGTTGATTTGATCATTGCCAAGCATCCACCGATTTTTAGACCAGTCAAGCGATTAGATACAGATGATTTTCAGACAAAAATGTATGCAGATTTATTGAAACATGATATTGCTGTTTTTGCTGCACATACGAATATGGATATTATTGAAAATGGCTTAAATGACTGGTTTTGCGATTTATTAGGAATTGAAGATACAACCTATTTAACCAAAACGCACACCGTCGGCTATAAGAAATTAGCGGTTTTTGTACCAGTCGATCATGCTGCCAAGATGCGAAAAGTTCTTGGTGAAGCGGGTGCAGGTACGCAGGGGGATTATACCAACACTAGTTACTCAATGATTGGCACAGGACGCTTTACACCAGCTACTACTGCTAATCCAACAATTGGTACAGTGGGTGAAGAGGCGGCTGTTCAGGAGGCTAAAGTCGAAGTGATTTTTCCAGAAACAATTCAAGCAAACGTGATTCAAGCAATGGTGGCAGCTCACCCATATGAAGAACCAGCTTATGATCTTTACCCGATAGAAAACATTACCAAAGAATATGGGTTAGGACGAGTAGGGAATTTAGCTAAGGCTGTACCGCTAAAAGAATTTATCGCTTTTGTTAAAGAAAAATTTGATTTAGATGGCGTACGGATCGTAGCAGAAGATGAGACAAAATTAGTCCAGCGTATTGCGATTTGCGGTGGTAGTGGTGAAAAATTTTTTCGTGATGCGCTCAAAAATCAAGCGGATGTTTATATCACAGGCGATGTCTATTATCATACTGGACATGACATGCTGACAGAAGGCTTACCAGTGATCGATCCAGGACATTATATCGAGCAATTATGCAAACCAAAGTTGGTTGAACTATTCAATCAATGGAAAAAAGACTATAATTGGGATATAACATTTATCGAATCTGAGGTAAATACGAATCCTTTTAAATTTAGATAAAGTAGAAAGAGGGAACGAAACGATGTATGAAAATTTATTGCCACGTTTTTTACGCTATGTAAAAACAGAAACACGCTCTAATCCAGCTAGCCAAACAACACCTTCAACACAAACGCAAGTAGCTTTCGCTCAAACGTTAAAAAAAGAGTTAGAAGAACTTGGTATGAGTGATGTACTATACAATGAAAAAAATGGTTTTGTGATTGCTACGTTACCAAGTAATATAGAGAAAGACGTTCGTTCGATCGGCTTTATTGCACATATGGATACAGCAGATTTTAATGCGGTTAATGTGAATCCACAAATCATCGAAAAGTATGATGGCGAGTCAACGATCAAATTAGATAGCGAAGGCAAATTCACTTTAAATACAAAAGATTTTCCTAACTTAAAAAATTATGCTGATCAAACGTTGATCACAACCGATGGAACGACACTTTTAGGCGCTGATGATAAGTCAGGGATCGCTGAAATCATGACAGCCATGGAAATTTTGATCAAAGATCCATCGATCAAACATGGTACGATTCGTGTTGCATTTGGTCCAGATGAAGAAATCGGTGTGGGGGCTGATAAATTTGATGTCGATCAATTTAATGTGGATTTTGCCTATACGATGGACGGCGGCCCAGTGGGAGAATTACAATATGAAACGTTCAATGCAGCTCAAGCTGAAGTAACGATCCAAGGAAAAAATGTCCACCCAGGAACAGCTAAAAATACGATGATCAATGCATTACAGTTGGCAATTGATTTTCATAATCAGTTACCGCAAAATGAAGTGCCCGAAAAAACGGATGGCTATGAAGGATTCTTCCACTTAGCGCAATTGAGTGGCACACCAGAAGAAGCGAAAATGACCTATATCATTCGTGATCATGATCGTGAAAAATTTGAAGCTCGTAAAGCACTGATTACAAAAGTTCAAGAAATCATCAATCAGTCTTTTGATCAAGAACGGGTACAAATTGATTTAGTTGATCAATACTACAACATGGGTGAAGTAATTGAAAAAGATATGAGTATTATTGAATTAGCGAAAAATGCTATGATCGAACTTGGTATTACACCATTGATTGAACCTGTTCGTGGCGGAACAGACGGTTCTAAGATCTCTTATCTAGGTATTCCTACGCCTAATATTTTTGCTGGCGGCGAAAACATGCATGGTCGTTTTGAGTTTGTTTCATTACAAGCAATGGAAAAAGCGACAGATGTTATTGTGAAAATTGCAGAAAATAACGCTAAATAATTCGTAAAAACTGAAAAGAGGGAGTAAAGTTACAAGTAGTGACTTACTTCCTATTTTTCTGTCAAGGTTGAATGTTCGCTCCACAATTTAATCGGAAGGAAACGTGATGATAATGGAAAATGTAATGATTCTTTTTAATGAAACATCAGGGAAAGACAAAGGCAAAGAATTAGCAGAACAGTTTGTGGATTATGCAAAAAATCATGGCCAAGCAGACACGCGTTTTCTATTAGAACAAGTAGGACCAGATTGCGATAGTCAAAAAATCGTTGAGAAATCCAAGCTTGAAAAGATTGACACACTGATTTTTATTGGTGGAGATGGTACGATCAATCATAATGTGGCAGACTTTAAAGAGGAATTACCACATCTAAAAGTTGGCTTACTGCCTGGTGGGACAGTCAATAATATGGCAAGAGTTTTAGAAATTCCGTTAAAATTTGAAGCAGCTGCTGATGTTATTTTAGGTGGAGTTACCAGAAAAATAGACTATGGAATGATCAACCAAAAAGTAATTGTCAGTACAATGACTATTGGGATTTTAGCTGACACGGCGGCACGTATCAGTCAAAAAGAAAAACAAAAATATGGGAAATTAATTTTTGTGAAAAATTTTTTCAAATTATTGGCTAAGAAAAAACGTTATCGCTTAGAGATCAAAACTGAAAAAGAACAATGGCAAGGGAAGACACAATTAGTGACAGTGACAATGACAAATTCTGTTGGAGGATATACAAATTTTGATGATTCAGCCTCTCCAGATGATGGATTATTCCATCTAACAATTTTACCTAAATTGAATTTTTTCAAATTAGCCTTTTATCTGCCAAAAATTATTTTAGGTAAAGTCTATGAAATTCCAGATGTGAAATATATGACTGCAGCTGAAATATCGATTAAAAGTTCGAACGAAAAGAAAATTGGTACTCGTGTTGATGGTGATCCAAGTGAGGATCTACCTGTTGAAATGACCGTCATCAAACATGGTCTAACTGTTTTCGTACCAGAGCAAAAAAAGTAATCTTGTCGAAATAACTTTACATCCTACACTCTTTCAAGGTATTCTATTAATACAATGATTTTGGAGGAAGAAGGATGACAGGTTTGTTGAAGCATTTACCATGGGTGTATTTACTCATTGTAAATTTGGTTGAGTTTTTTACAATGTACCTTGATAAACAAAGAGCAAAAAGAGGAAAATGGCGAGTCCCAGAGTCTGAACTTTTATTTATTGGCTTGATTGGCGGAGGAATTGGCGGTCTACTTGCCCAGCAACTCTTTCATCACAAGACGAGAAAGTTACGCTTTTATTTTGCTTTTATTTTTGGTACACTTGTGACTATTGCAATTATTTATTATCGTTATAAAAGATAATTGTGAATACAAATTAGTGGGGAGAAACTATGAAAAGCAATTCCAAGACAAAAGTTTTTCTAAATATCAGCTTGTTAGCTATTTTTATTGGAGTGATCATCTATGTGATGGATAATTCACTCAGTGATATCTTTGCGCAATTAATGAAGACAAGTTGGATCGTTGTTGCCCTAGTTATCTTACTAGGAGTCGTTTACCAGATAGTGGAAGGACGCTCGATCAAAGAGATTGCTGCCTATTTTCAGAAGGATTTTACGACAAAAGATGGTTTTTTCACCTCTTGTTATGTGGCTTTTTATCGCGTAATTTCTTTTGGGACGGGTACATTGCTTTCTGAAATTTATTTTTACAAGAAAAAAGGGCTAGCTGTTTCCCAAGGCGTTGGTGTGACGGCCTTGCATATGATCATGTATAAAGTAGCAGTGATTTTTCTATCTGTTCTCGGGTTGATTTTTCAGTTTTCTTTATTTTATGAACGTGCACCAAAAATGATTCCCTTTATCTTAGTTGGTGTTGGGCTGACCTTTGTTATTATATTTTCATTATTGATTCTATCAAGTAGCATCAATCTTCAAGTGATTTTGATCAAGTGGACAAATAAACATTTTAAACGTAAAAGATTACGTGACTGGGTGGATAAGTGTAATCTTCAAATTTACTCATTAAGAGAAACGGTTCAAACCATCACGAAAGACCGTTCAGCGATGATTCGGATTTTTGGCTGGAATGTAGCAAAGTTGCTTTTCTGGTACGTGATCCCTTATGTTGTGCTTGTTGAGAATCATCCGAATATTGATTTTCTTTTGGTTCTTTCTTTTACAAGTTTTTCGGTTATTTTATCCGGGGTGTTTCCAACCCCAGCAGGTATTGGACCGTTTGAATTCGTTTATTTATTGCTATTCAAACCGCTAGTTGGAACGGTCGATGCAGTATCTTCGTTGTTATTGTATCGTTTTGGTAGTTTTGTTTTGCCTTTTCTGATTGGATTTATTTATGTATTGATTCAAAAGAGAAGAGATATTAAAACGGATCTTTCCGCAGCAAGAAAAGAGAAAAAGGAAACGTTAGAAGAATAATGTGTAGACAAGCTTTGAGAATCGAAAGATTTTTAACGCTTGTTTTTTATCGATTTTGCAAAATACTATGGTATACTTTAGATAAGTACTAGGGGAGTCATTTTGACTGAGATGTTCGCTTGAACGGACCCTTTGAACCTGTGAGTTGAGACTCGCGTAGGGAAGTAGTCTAAGAAATAGAATAACACGGCTAAACTCTATGAAATGGTTCTTTAACATTTTATGGCGTTTTTTTCTGTTTTTAAGATTCTTCTCAAAAATATCGAGGAGGAATTGTATGACATTTACTGAAGAAATAAGAAAATCTGCTGATATAATTTGGCAGGAAAGTAAGGACCATCCATTTATCTTAGAGTTAAAAGCTGGAACATTACCACCAGAAATTTTCCGATTTTATCTGATCCAAGATCGGTATTATTTGGAGCAATTTAGTAAAATCCATTTAAAGGCTGCAGAATTAGCAATAGATAAAAAAGTCAGAAGCTGTTTTTTAGATGGTGTAAAAAATTTAGAAGCCGCAGAAATATCCGTTAGAAAAACCTTTTTCAAAGAATTGAAAGTCTCAAAAGAGGAAATCAGTCAAACACCGATTGCACCAGCAGCCTATCATTATACCTCACATATGTATCGAGAAGTTGAAAGTAAAAATATAGCTAGAATTGCAGCAGCCTTGTTGCCCTGCTATTGGTTATATCAAGAAATCGGCGAAGAATTAATCGCAAATGGTTCACCAGATCCGTTGTATCAAAGGTGGATCGAAACCTATGATCGTGAAAGCTACCAGAATGCGGTTCGTAGGCAAATTCAACTGACGGATCAGCTAGCCAACCAAGCTTCTTTGGATGAGCAATTACTTATGAAACAAGCCTTTATTATTAGTAGTTATGAAGAATTGAATTTTTGGGAAATGGCTTATACAAAACAAAAATGGGGGTTAAAGAGATGATCAACTATCAATTGATTGATACCTTACGCACAAAAAATCCGCTAGTTCATACTATTACCAATATTGTGGTTGCAAATGATTCGGCTAATGGGTTACTGGCAATCGGAGCATCCCCATTTATGTCAAGTACACTTGCTGAAATGGAAGAAGTGGCGGCGATTGCTGATGTTATAGTGTTAAATATGGGGACTTTGAATGACGAGCATTTAGCTGCAATGATTCTTGCTGGTAAAAAAGCGAACGAATTAGGAAAACCAGTTGTCTTAGATCCTGTTGGTGCTGGCGCGACAAATTATCGTAAACAGGCGGTTGAGCAATTATTGAACCAAGTCAAACCAACATTGATTCGGGGAAATGCTGGAGAAATTGCAGCGCTGAGTGGAACGGCTTGGGCTGCTAAAGGAGTAGATGCTGGAACTGGATCAGTAGATATTACTGAAATTGCCGAAAAGTTAGCACTTGATGTGAATTGTTTTATTGCAGTAAGTGGTGAAACAGATACGATAACAGATGGCAAGCAAACTTATTTTGTTAAAAATGGAACACCATACTTTACGAAGATGACAGGAGCAGGTTGTTTACATGGATGTGTTTGTGGGGCTTTCTTAGCAGTTGCTCAGGAGTCTACTTTAGAAAGTGTCGTTGTTGCAAGTGCAATGTATGCTTTAGCAGGCGAACTTGTAGCAGATCAGTTAACAAGTGTTTCTGTCGGGTCATTTAGAACGTACTTATTAGATCAACTATCAGGATTAGATAGTACGTTAGTGCAAGCAAAAGCAAGAATCGAAAGGATGGCTGAAAAATGAATGAAACGATCCAAGCGTTAACGATTGCAGGATTTGACAGTGGCGGCGGTGCGGGAATGCAAGCTGATTTAAAGACCTTTCAAGAGCGATTTGTATTTGGGACCTCTGTTTTAACGGCGTTACCGATTCAAAATACACAAGGAGTTAAAAAAGTGTATGATATTTCCCTAGAAGCAATTCAAGATCAGTTAGACGCTATCGATGAAGATTTTAAAATCTCAGCCGTAAAAACAGGTATGTTGTTTACAGCTAGTATCACGCAGCTTGTTTCAGCCTTTTTAAAGACGGTTGATTTTGGTCCTTTAGTTGTGGATCCTGTAATGATTGCTAAAAGTGGTCATGCTTTACTAAAAGATTCCGCTGTTAAAGCTTTAATCGAAGAGCTGTTGCCGCAAGCTTTTGTTATTACGCCAAATATTCCTGAAGCTGAGGTGATCACAAACATGACCATCACAACGAAAGAGGATATGGTAATCGCTGCAAAAAAAATCCAATTGCTAGGTGTGAAAAATGTCGTTGTAAAAGGTGGTCATCATCTTGAAGGAACAGAATCCTCTGATTTATTGTTACTCGAAGATGGCCAACAAGAATGGTTTTCAGCAACAAGGATCGAGACGAAAAATACACATGGTACAGGCTGTACTTTTTCGGCTTGTATTGCAGCGGAATTAGCCAAGGGAAATGATGTAAGGGCGGCCGTTCATACTGCAAAAGGATTTATTCAAGCAGCGATTGCAGATGGTATTCAAGTGGGCTGTGGCAATGGACCAACCAATCATTGGGCTTTTAGAAAGGTAGAACGCAATGAAAACTAGTCAAGAAATGTTCGCCATTTATTTTATTGCCGGAACACAAGATATAAAGGATAGAACTTTACCGGAAGTGTTAGAACAGGCTTTAAAAGCTGGAATCACATGTTTTCAATATCGAGAAAAAGGTGAAGAGAGTCTGACCGATCCTAACGACAAAAAGCTGATGGCAAAAAGATGCCAACAACTATGTAAAGAATATCGAGTGCCATTTTTGATCAATGATGATGTAACGTTAGCCTTAGAAATAGAGGCTGACGGAATTCATGTTGGGCAAACAGACCAAGCAATCCAAGATGTATTAGTTTTGTTCTCTGATAAAATCGTTGGTTTATCTTGCTATGATGAAAAGGAAGTCCAAGCCGCTAATAAAGTGCCCGCTATCACGTATTATGGTATTGGACCTGTTTACGGTACGCTATCGAAAAAAGATGCTAAACAACCGATCGGTTTAGTAAAACTACAAAAATTGACAGAGCTAGCAGAAAAGCCTGTTGTGGCAATAGGCGGTATCAATACTGGAACTATTGAGTATATAATAGAAACAGGTGTTGCTGGTGTCTCAGTGATCTCCGCAATCACACAGGCCAAAGATATTCACGAAGCCGTTAAACGCTTAAGGTAACTGGGGGTGATGCATACGCAAGATTTTCCAAAGAGCAAATAAAACCATAATTTTTGTTTTTTTTGGTGTTAATTGCCATATTTTAATTTTAATGAGAAAATACAGATAGTGTGCAAGAAAAATAATAACGTCCGAAACTTTGCGGTATCAAGGTTTCGGTCTTTTTTTTCGTAAGAAGAAAAACAGTTTATTAGAGAAGGTGGAAATTCAGGATTTCAAACTAATAAATTGCTGATAAAATCAATATTTATGCATGTGAAAGCTTGTCTAAACTCTTAAAAATGATTATGATTAAAAAGATATTTTATACTTGATTATGAATAGGAGTGTTTTGATGGAACAAAAGCAAATGCGATGGTTTACCGTTGGCCTAATTGCCTTCAACATGGTTTGGGGCTTAGGGAATGTAGTGAATAACTATGCACAACAAGGGATTTCCGTTGTAACGTCATGGGTATTGATTTTGGTCTTATATTTTATTCCCTATGCGTTGATCGTCGGACAACTTGGGTCAACTTTTAAGGACAGTAGTGGCGGAGTTAGTTCTTGGGTCCAAAATACGAGTACGAAGCGTTTAGCTTATTATGCTGCTTGGACATACTGGGTCGTACATATTCCGTATTTAGCTCAAAAGCCTCAGCTAGTCTTGATTGCTTTTGGTTGGGCAGTGCAAGGCAATGGTGATATTGTGAATAATTTCTCCGTTGTAGGGATTTCATTGATTTCGTTAGCGATTTTCTTGATCTTTTTACTATTGTCTACTAAGGGATTAATGACCTTAAAAGTAATTGGGGGAATGGCCGGAACGGCAATTTTTGTCATGTCTATGCTATTTATCCTACTAGCAATTGGTGCACCAATGATGAATTCTAGTGTTGAATTTGCGACACCTCACATGGATAAAATCAGTACGTATATTCCTAAATTTGATTTTAGTTACTTTACGACAGTTTCCATGTTGGTATTTGCTGTTGGTGGGGCTGAAAAAATTTCGCCTTATGTAAACTCAATGAGAAATCCAGCGAAAGAATTTCCTAAAGGAATGATTTTCTTAGCGGCAATGGTTGGTGTTTCAGCTGTCTTAGGTTCATTTGCGATGGGGATGTTATTTGCAAGTAACAATATTCCAGAAGACTTGATGGCCAATGGTGCTTACACTGCTTTCCAATTATTAGGTGAGTATTATGGTGTAGGGAATTTATTAATGATCATCTATGCAATCACTAATGGAATTGGACAAATATCTGCTTTAGCCTTTTCAATCGATGCTCCATTACAAATTCTTTTGGCTGATGCAGATCCTGACTACGTTCCAGCAGCATTACGTAAAAGAAGTAAAAAAGGTACCTTAGTCAATGGCTATTTGTTAACAGGTATCTTAGTCAGTATTATTATTGTCTTACCAATGTTTGGAATCGAGAATATCAAAGAATTAGTCAAATGGTTGACTAACTTAAATTCTGTCGTGATGCCGATGCGTTACCTATGGGTGTTCTTTGCTTATATGATGCTAAATAAAGCGTATAAAAATTATCAATCTGAATACAAATTTATTAAAAATCCTAAAATCGCTTTTGGATTTGGCTTGTGGTGTTTCCTATTCACAGCATTCGCTTGTATTTTAGGAATGGTACCAAAGGTTGATTTTGCGGCAGACCCGAAAGCATGGTTCTTCCAATTAGCTTCTAATATTATTACACCTGTCGTGTTGATTTTATTAGGGATGATTTTACCAGCTTTAGCTCGTCGTGATAAAAAGAAAGCGCAAGTTAATTAAAAAGAAGAGGGGAAAGAGACTCAATAAGAGTGTTTTTCCCTCTTCTTTTTTATTAGAGATAAACAGACGTTAGTTTGAATATAATTGTTTTTAATCAACTGGGTAATCATATTTAAAATGATGTTTTCATCATTATTTTCTTTTAATTCCATATATTTGTAAAAAAATGAGAACATTTTTTCCTTTTTATCGGTATAATAGAGAGGAAGACTGTTTTTTTTTCTAAAAAAATGATACGATTTATAAAGGAAAAAAATTGAGGAAGTGAGAACGATTAGTAAGCGACAACGTCAATCAGAAAAAGAAGAAAGATCAACGTATCTTTGCAAAGAAGTTGATCCCGATTATTTAGGTCGTGAGATTTACGCCGATAATGTTGATACGCCGTATTCATTTTATTTAGTGCGAAAACTAAATTTGGCAAAAGATTACCAAAATTTAGCTGAAGGTGAAGCTTTTTTTGAAGCAATCTGCGATAGCTGGGACGAAACCGAAGAGTTTGAAGAACTGGTCGTCAAAAAGATTTATATGTATGTTGAAACTGAAATTATGTATTATACATTATTGATGGGAAGTTTTGAACCTACCAGAAGAGAGCTTCGGATGAACTTAAAGCAGTGGTTCGAAGAAATTACGCTTGAAAAACAAGAGCGATCTCTAGCTTATAAAGGTGAACCTACATTAAATTCTGGAGAAGTACAGGGAATGATGAAGCAGATGCTTGAAACGTCAAATGAGATTTTCCGTTTACGTAAAATGATTACGGATTTAACTGAGACGATCAATCACGGAAAAACGGAGCTATCTGCAGCTAAACATGACCCCATTATTTCAAGAAGTATTCAAACGATCCATCTTAAACGAGCGCAACCTTTAGTGATCGAAGAAGATAAAGTGGAAGAAACAAAAATCGCTGATCCGAATGAAACAGTTGCTGTAGATGTGGATCTCGAGCTTGTTGAAGAAGCAGTCGTTGAAGCAGAAATTATAGCGGATACTATAAAGCCATCAGCAGAACCCAAGGAAGCAGCAGGAGCGCAACCAGAAAAAAAGTTGGAGAACGAATTGGCGAAAAAACCAATTCAAGAAGATTCCCCAGCAGAAGAAAAACCTACAGCTTCACAAATGCAAGAATCCGAAGGTAATCAACCACTGAAAAAAGAACGCACAGCAATCAAGTTGAAACATAAACAAATGGCGCAATCCAACGAAAGTGCTGAAACTGAGACAACAGATGCAACACAGCAAGAAACCACTGAGTTAGCACCGTTGGATCTTCGATTGCTTGTATTCAAAAAAAGAAAAACTAAAAAAGCAACACCAAGTAATTGGCCGCGTTTTTCTAAACAATTGAAAGCAAGTAAACGTATTGAATCTCCAGCTAAAATCCCTAATTTTTCTAAGAGTGAAATGGAAAATTTAGAAGATGAAATTTATCTATGTTTTATGAATAAACGGATGCGCTTAGGGACAAAGAAAAACGCTACTCAAAAGAAGAGCGTTTTACGATCTGACTTACTTGCACAAATCAGCCAAGCTGAATATTTGAATTATTCTTGGGGACAAGTATTGCGACAACGTAAAGAAGATGTCTTGATTTGTGGTCGCTTGAGTTGTGGAGGTTTGGTCTCTTCTTTAGATGATTTCCTAAAAGAAATGCGTGAGATTGCCTATAGCCGTTCGTTATTTGGCAAAAAAGTTCGCTGTTCAGTTGATTTATTACGCCGTTTAGAAGGCTATATTTTAATGGATCAGTATATGCAAAATCTAAGCCTGATGCCAGTTGAAAAATAGTTGTCAGGATAAAAAATGAATAAATTTTAAGAGCGAGACAAAAGCTTAGTTTTAAAAGGCTACTTTTGTTTCGTTCTTTTTTTATATTCTTGTAAAATAAGCTGTGAACAAGCTAAAAGTGATCTTGATTGGTGAAAAAAGTTTTCTACTGTATGATTAGCTTATAAGATATTGTATAGTAATCGATCATAACGGAGGTAAATACTATGAAGAAAAATGGCGAAAAAAAACCTACAGAAGGAAAAAAATCATTTTTTAAGAAAGTGAAACCGAATCCTAAGCAAAAAGAAACGTCAGTGGTAGAGGACAAAGAAGAAAAAGAATTTGAATCCTTTTTCGCTGAAGTAATCAAAAAATTCCCTCAAAAAACAGCTACGATCATTTTGAATAGTTACGGAAAATCGAAAGAACGTGCTGAAAAAATTCTAGCTAAAAGCAAAAATCAATTCGATGGTATTTTTGATGAATTTTTGCAAGGTGTGGACGCGGAGACTCGAAAAAAATGTCATAAAACTGTTCATGCAGCATCCTTGACCGCTGCAATCATCGGGTGTTCACCGATCCCTTTTTCAGATGCAGTGTTACTTGTCCCTGTTCAATTAACTATGATGGCTCGTTTGCATAAATTATTTGGCCAATCATGGTCAGAAAGTATGGGGAAAAGTATCGGTAAAGAAATCATCGTTGTGGGATTAGGAAAAAGTGCTGTTGGTAATATACTCAAATTTATTCCAGCAGTGGGAACTGTTGCAGGGGCCGCAATCAATGCAACAGTTGCAAGCACAATTACTGAAACTTTAGGCTGGGTAACGGTAAAAATGTTGAATGATGGTGAAGATATTTTTGAGCAGACAATGACATTTAAAGGGCAATTTCAAACATTGTTTAAAGCCGTACAAAATTCGGGCAAAAAAACAAAATAAAAAATAATTGTAAATAGAAGCAGAAAAATGATTCTTCTATTTGTCTACGCTACTTTTTGATTCATTATCCTAAACGAGCTTGTAAAGGCAACGAGTAAGAGATAAAGTAAATATAGACGTATGAAAAATGGAGGAATTTGAACTTGAAAAAGATAATTGTGACCGGTGCTGGAGGTGGACTTGGCAAGGCCATCTGTGAGCGAAGTGTCAATGAAGGTTTGGGTGTAATTGCCGTAGACATAAATGCCGCCTCTCTCAAGGAAATTGAACAGTTGCCAAATTGTCAAACGAGTATCCTTGATATTAGTCATTATAATGATACACAACAATTTTTTAATCAGTTAAAAGATGACCCTACTATAATTGGACTAGTGAATAATGCAGGTATTTACAAAGGGGAAAGTCTTCTGGATTATAATGAAGCAATGATGGATACCGTTTTAAATGTTAATATTAAGGGACCAACGATCTGCTCAAAATTTTTTATAGAAAATCTGCAATTGAATAATCAAAAGGGGAAGATCATCAATATATCTTCTATTTCGGGACAAGAAGGCAGTTCAGATGCACTATACGGTTTATCCAAAGCAGCGATTATCGGGTTAACGAAGAGTTTAGCACTACGTTTTTTTGAAACTGTTTTGGTCAATACTGTTGCGCCAACGATGATCGAGACAAAAATGATGGAAAAAATTCCTACATGGCGAAAAGAAGAATATTATGCTCATCATCTGATTAAAGAAGCAGTATCAGCAAATGATGTGGCAAATACTGTGAATTTCTTACTATCAGATGAGAGTAATCATTATACTGGAGCTACTTTTGATTTGAATAATGGAGGTTATTTAAGATGAATAAAATTGGATAGTGATTTTAACTTCTCAAGAAGGAGAAAGATCTCATTGATTCGCATAAAAAAATTGAGTTCAAAATGACGAATTCAGAAAGGCCAAAACGGAAAAGGAGCTTTTTTTATGAAACAATCGATCGTTCACATCGCTTTAGTCGTTGATGATTATGATGAAGCAATTGCTTTTTATACTGAAAAACTTCACTTTACTTTGATTGAGGACACCTATCAACCAGACCAAGCAAAAAGATGGGTGGTAATAGCACCACCAAATTCAAAAGGGACAACTATTTTATTAGCAAAAGCATCGAAACCGATTCAGCGTGAGTTTATTGGCAATCAAGCAGGTGGCCGAGTATTTCTATTTTTAGCTACGGATGATTTTTATAGAGACTATACTCACATGGTTGCAAACCAAATCGAGTTTGTTAGAGAACCGAAAGAGGCTGACTATGGAATCGTGGCAGTGTTTAAAGACCTTTATGGCAATTTATGGGATTTAGTCCAGTTTAATGAAGACCATCCTATGAATGAACGACTATAAAATAATAGCTAAGTTTATTTCTTTATAAGGAGGAAAAGATGATTAAAAATAATGGTGATTCTATAGCAATTGGTATTTGTTTGGGTGTAGCATTTGGTTTGATTTTCGATAATTTAGCTTTAGGAATAGCCTTAGGTGTAGCAATAGGAGCTGCTGGGGTTTTTGATAGTAAGAAAAAAGCAAAAAATAAAGGAGCCAAAAGGGATTGAAATGAAAAAACTACATTTTAAAAAGATACTGACCTTTTTTAGAAAACGTAGAAATTTTCTAAGTCTTTCTATAGTATTAGTTGTAATTTCCATTTTTAGCGGTTGTGGAAACAATAAAAATGAGAGAGCAATTAATGGGACTAGTACTGATACTAGTCTAAAAGATACAGCAAAGATTTCTACATCAAGTTCAACATTCGATAGTAATTCAAAGCAAGAAGCAGGAATAAAAAGTGAAGCTACCGCACAATTAGAATTAAATTATGAAGATGCACAAATAGAGTACGCTCGAGTAATTGCTAATCTAGGCGTTGAGAACAAAATAGGATACACGACCGAGAGGGTTAGAAGCAATCAAATAACATTTAATACATCGGTATCAGATGAGTATAAAAGCATACGTATTCAAGAACGAGGTACTGAAGATAGATATATCTATTATTTGCCTTTAGGAGAGGGTTTCATAGAACATTATGGCATGAAAAAATATCCCTCTTCCCCTACTACATCACCAGCGAAGGTTTATTTGAAAACTGATTATGACGATATCGCTTTAGCTCTGTTAGAAAACCAAACGAATATCTCTGATAATGATTTGAATATTGAAGCGATAAACAATGGTGATTTCACTTCGTTAATAGGAACCTGGAAAAACGGTAAGAATGATGTTTTAATCATAAATACTGACGGTACAACCAATATGGCGTTTGTAGTTCATGGGGTACCTGAATCTGGTAAAACAAGTAAGGTTCCTTTTGCAAGCTTAAGCGCAGGTGGTCCTGGTGGTGCAGCACTTGGTCTGTATAAAATAGGGTTCAAAAATCCTGATGGTGATAGTTCAGATAGTACGAAACCTAGGTTAATAATTACGCAGCAAGGCGGAAATTATTCTTCAGATAGTTATTATTACAGACAATAATTAGATAGGATCGATGTAAAAAAGAGCTGATTATAGAAAAATAAAGTAATCATTCTGCTGAATTAATAGGGAATGATTATTTTTTTTGAATAAAAAGCACTCAAATCTAAACACTAGATACAATAAATACATACAAAAAAGCAGCTAAAATCCCTTTACTTTCAAACCTTTCAAACTAAGACTAAAAAAAACTTCTGTTTTGTAGTATAATTTTCAAGGATAGAGGAAAGGCGGGGAAGTCAATGAGAAAGAAACAAACATACGCAGTAGTGGATCTAGAGACGACGGGAACCGATCCAAAGGTAGACCGGATCATCCAGTTTGGCTGTGTGTTGATCCAAGATGGAAAAATCATTTCCCGTTTTGCTACTGACATCAATCCCAATCAGGCCATTTCCAAACAGATTCAGCAGTTGACAGGTATTAGTAATAGCCGTGTACAAAAGGCACCTTATTTTGAGGATGTGGCACTAACGATCTATAACTTATTAGCTGATACGGTATTTGTTGCACATAATATCTTTTTTGATTATTCTTTTTTAGCGCAAGAATTGACCCGTTGTGGTACACCAAAATTGCAGATTCCGGGTATTGATACGGTGGAGTTAGCTCAGATTTTTTTACCAACGGAAAAGAGTTTTCGTTTAGGGGATTTGTCTGAGAGTTTAGGTTTAGTACATGATAATCCTCATCAAGCGGATAGTGATGCACAAGTAACGGCTGAACTATTACTATTGATCGAAGCGAAAATGCGCCGCTTACCATTAATTACAATGGAAGTAATCGACCGCTTAAGTCAACAAACAGGTATGGATACTAGTTCTTATATCCATCATATATATGAAGAAATGAAACAAGATATTCAACCTTTGGCAAAAGAGCAACATGTTGTTTCTGGCATTGCGTTAAGAAGAAAAGAAGTTCAACTTTATGAAGAAAAATTATATGAACATGCCGTTTTTCCTCATAAGAAAAAAGCCAAAGAAAAACTTTTTAAAGATAAGATCGTTTATCGTTCAGAACAAAGTCGTATGATGAACTTAGTCTATGAGCATTTTACAACTGCTGAAAATAAAAATTTATTTATTGAAGCAGCGACGGGAACGGGAAAAACGCTGGGTTTTTTATTTCCATTAAGCTATCTGGCTACACCAGATAATCCAGTTATTATCAGTACGGTTTCGATCGTACTGCAAAATCAATTGATAGAAAAAGATATTCCCTTAGCAAATCAAATTTGTCCTAAACCGCTCAATGCTACGATCATTAAAAGTCATCGTCATTATCTAGATTTACAGCGGTTTAAGGATACCTTGAAAAATCCCTTGCAGCAAAAGCAATATGCGCTATATCAAATGGGCGTTTTAGTTTGGTTGGTGGATACAGAAACGGGTGACCTTGATGAGTTGCAATTAACGAATTTTAATCATGTTTTTTGGCGGGACGTTGCCCATCGTGGGATTGATTTTTTATCGAATCAAGATCCCTTGTATCAGGAAGACTTTGTTCATTTTCTTTATAAGAAGGTCAGACAAAGCAATGTATTGATTGTCAATCATGCCTTTTTGGCACAAGAAACCCTAAGGGACGTTCCGCTTTTACCTAAAAGTGCCTATTTGATTATTGATGAAGCACATCACTTGCCCGATATTGCTGGGAAGATTGCGAATCGTCAATTTAATTATACTTCGTTTAAAAAACAAGCAAGCTTATATTTAGAGGAAGAGCAGTTGTTTGATCAAGTTAACCAAATTTTTGAAAAGCAAACGCAAGAACAACGATTATTGCGTATTTATACGAAAGCCTTGAATGATTTAGTAGAAGAATTTAGTGATTTGTTTTACGAAATAAATCAGTTATTTCCAAAAGCAAAGCAGCAGCATCAAGAGTCCAACCTGTTGACTAAGCCTATATTCGATCATTTATCGTTAAATGGCGAGACTTCAATTCAAAAAATTGACATTCTTTTGACCGAGATGCAAGAAATTCAAGCGCAATTGCAGCAGTCGATCGTAAATCAATTGGAAAAATTTACTACCTCTCAACGCATTATATTTGTTAGTTTACTGCAGTTCTTTGAGCGGATTGTGTTTCTTTATGACTGTTTTGATATCTATGTTAACGAATGGCAGCCACGCTGGATCAAAGAATATAGTACTACCCCACAAGGCTATGGGGTACTTTCGATCAATGATTTAGACGCTAGTATTTTGCCAGAGACGACTTGGTATAGTCGTTATGAACGAATTCTATATACAGGTGGAACCTTAAAATTTGGGCATGATAAAAAATATTTGCCGCATAAATTAGGGTTGGCAGATGTCTTATTTAAAACATTGCCTGATCCTTATAATTATGAAGAAAATGCCCGCTTGTATATTCCAACAGAAGCAATTGCAATCAGTCAGGCGAATACGGCAGAGTTTTCAGAATATATTGCTGAAGTGATCGAAGCATCATCACAGCAACAAGACCGCTCTGTATTGGTTTTGTTTACGTCACATGAAATTTTATCTAGTGTGTATTATCGTTTACATCCACAATTTCTGAATGCTGGTAGAGAACTTTTAGCTCAAGGAATCAGCGGTAGCCGAGAAAAAATTCTGAAACGTTTTGCTCATTCAAAAAATAGTGTTTTATTAGGCGCTGACAGTTTTTGGGAAGGGGTGGATCTACCAGGTGAAGCATTGTCACTTTTGATCGTAACTCGTTTGCCATTTGAAAATCCTAAGCGGCCTTTTGTTAAAGCGCGTTATGATTATCTTGAAGAAAAAGGTATTAATCCCTTTTCCCATGAAGCGTTGCCGAAAGCTGCTTTGCGTTTGCGTCAGGCTTTGGGGCGTTTAATTCGATCTGACGGTGATAAAGGTGCTTTAGTCGTGTTGGATAGACGATTGATAACGGCTAAATATGGAAAACGTATGTTAAAAGCCTTACCCAAAAATCTACCGGTAAAAGAAGCTGCTCTAAGCGACATCATTTCAGAGCTAAATGAATTTTTAAAATAATAAATTTAGCAACTATACTATTAAAATGAACTGATTTTCTGCTATAATAGTAGCCAGTAAGTTTGGAAAGGGCGAGACGATTGCAAGAACAAGAAGAACGAAATGAAACAAGAAAAACTAAGATTCTTTTAAGTATAATCGCAATTTTATTAGCGATTATCGTAATGATTGCTATTTTTTATGTTCGCTCAACACATCCAAGAACACAAGCGAAAAGAGAAGCAACTGAAATCGCAAAAGAGTATGCACATTTAAACACAGTTGACAACTTTTATTGGTTTACCAGAAAAGAAACGTATTTCAGTGTAACTGGTAAAGATGATAAAGGGGAAGAACTAGTGGTGATCATTCCTAAATCAGGAGAGAAAGTCACCGTTTTAAATCAAAAAGACGGCCAGGACGAAAGTCAGATCCGCCAAATTATTGAAACAAAGTATAAAGAAAAAAATATTCAAAAAATTAGTTTAGGGTTATACAATGATCAGCCAACTTGGGAGATCGTTACAAAAAACGATGATGGACTATTAAGTTATTATCTCCTATCGTTTGCAAATGCTGAAGAAGTCATGATTATTAAAAATGTCTGACGAGACAAGCTTATGAGAATTATTTGACCAGAATTCAGCCACGAATAACTATTTTAAATCCTTGATGAAACAAGGCTAAAAAATGAATGGAGTGGAAGTATGGATATATCAAAACGCGCACAAAAATTAGAACCTTCTGTTACATTAGCGGCAGCAGCGAAAGCGAATGCGCTAAAAGCTTGTGGCAAAGATATTTTAAGTTTAACGGTAGGAGAACCTGATTTCACTACGCCTAAAAATATACAACAGGCAGCAATCCAAGCCATCGAAAGTGGCAAAGCCAGTTATTATACACCGTCAGCCGGAATCAAAGAATTAAGAGAAGCGGTTGTACAGCACATTGAGACTTACTATCAGTTGAATTATCAAGCAAACAACGTAATCATAACAGATGGCGCAAAATTTGCTTTATATCTTCTTTTTCAAGCGGTCTTGAATCCAAAAGACGAAGTGATCATTCCGGTTCCTTATTGGGTAAGTTATGGGGAACAAGTTAAACTTGCAGAAGGAGTTCCTGTTTTTATTACTTGTGCACAGGAAAATGAATTCAAAGTCACTGTAGCACAATTAGAAGCAGCTAAAACGGCAAAAACCAAGTTATTGATTTTAAATTCTCCTTCTAATCCAACTGGAATGATTTATTCTGAAGCTGAATTGCGTAGCATTGGTGAGTGGGCTGTAGCAAATGATGTGTTGATTGTATCAGATGATATTTATGGTAGACTCGTCTATAATGGAGCAGTCTTTACCCCAATGGCTTCTTTGTCACCTGCGATCCAAAAACAAACCATCATTATTAATGGTGTCTCTAAAAGCTACGCCATGACTGGCTGGCGTATTGGTTACGCGGTAGGTGATGAAACAATTATTTCAGCAATGAACGATATTGCCTCGCAATCTACTAGTAATCCTACTGCTGTTAGTCAATATGCAGCACTTGAAGCCTTAACGGGTGAACAGGATACAGTAGAAACTATGAGACAAGCATTTGAAGCACGTTTAAATGAAATTTATCCGATATTTGCTACATTGCCAGGCTTTAAATTAGAAAAACCACACGGCGCATTTTATCTGTTTCCAAATATCAAAGAAACGTTAACGATGTGTGGCTATAGCGATGTTACAAAATGGGTCGATGACTTGTTAGCAGAAGGGGAAGTCGCACTTGTCACAGGGGCTGGTTTTGGTGCTCCAGAAAATGTTCGGATCAGTTACGCAACAGATTTAGAAACATTAAAAGAAGCAGCGAAACGTATCAGAGCATTTATTGAGAAAAAAACAGCAAAATAAACACTACTTAATTCGGGATAGGTAAAAGACTAAATGAATGGAGAGACGATCGTGGAACAAATTCAAATTATCGATTCAAAAAATCATGTGGGAGAAACAGTAAAAATAGGGGCTTGGATCGCTAACAAACGTTCAAGCGGAAAAATTGCTTTTCTACAATTACGTGATGGAACAGCTTATTTTCAAGGAATTGTTGTGAAAAGTGAGGTTCCAGAAGAAGTTTTCCAGTTAGCGAAAGGCTTGACACAAGAAACATCTGTCTGGATCACTGGAGAAATTAGAGAAGACAGCCGTTCAAAATTTGGTTATGAAATCGGTGTAAAAGGGATCGAAGTGATCGGCGAAAGTCATGATTACCCAATCACGCCTAAAGAACACGGAACCGACTTTTTGATGGATCACCGTCATTTATGGTTACGCTCTTCACGTCAGCATGCGATCATGCAAATCCGTAACGAGATCATTCGGGCAACCTACGAATTTTTCAATAACAATAACTTTGTTAAAATCGATCCGCCGATTTTAACAGCTAGCACAGCAGAGGGTACGACCGACTTGTTTGAAACAAATTATTTTGATCAAAAAGCGTACCTGTCTCAAAGTGGACAATTATACATGGAAGCAGCAGCTTTAGCTTTCGGTAAAGTCTTCTCCTTTGGACCGACTTTTAGAGCGGAAAAATCAAAGACTCGTCGTCACTTGATTGAGTTTTGGATGATTGAACCAGAGATGGCTTTCATGCATCAAGAAGAGAGTTTAGAAGTGCAAGAACAATACGTAGCGTTCCTTGTTCAAAGTGTATTAGACAATTGTGATCATGCTTTGGATGTTTTAGAACGTGATAGAGAAGTCTTGAAAAAATATACACAATTGCCATTCCCACGTATTTCATATGATGAAGCAGTTGAATTATTGAAGAAAAATGGCTTTGATGATATTGAGTGGGGCGATGATTTTGGTTCACCGCATGAAACGTTTATCGCAAACTCATTTGATCGTCCAGTCTTTATCTTAAATTATCCAAAAGCAATCAAGGCCTTCTACATGAAACCACATCCTACGCGTGATGATGTTGTGATTTGTGCGGACATGATCGCACCAGAAGGATACGGTGAAATCATCGGCGGTTCTGAAAGAGCGATCGATCATGATTACTTATTAGAACAAATCCGTAACCATAATCTAGATGAAAAAGAATACTCATGGTATTTAGATTTACGCCGTTATGGTTCAGTGCCTCATTCTGGGTTTGGTTTAGGCTTAGAACGCACAGTAACTTGGTTAGCTGGAATCGAACATGTTCGTGAAGCAAGCCCATTCCCACGTTTGTTAAACCGTATTTATCCATAAAAATAGTCATTCAGTTAGTCGTTGGAAGAAGCATTCTGCTTTACTCCAGCGACTAATTTTATGAAAAATACCATGTCGAAAAAAATAACCCCAAGAAAACAGGAAAAAAATAAGGCAAATTGTTTAGAATTCTGTTTTTTTATGGTAGAATTGACAGAAAGTAGATTAAAGGAATGACTCGAATGGAAAACCCAACACAAGTTAAAAGAAAACATTTTCGTTTTCCAGCCTATGATGATGAATTAGGTGTAAAACTAGTTTCTGAAAATAAACGAACATTGTTTCAAGAAGAACCAATGCTTGCTAAACAATCAACAAAAGTACAACAAAGTGCACCAGTGATTGATCCAATCACCGTTCAACCAGTATTACAGAAACAACCAACACAAACGAATAATCAGCATGTTTCACATAGCCAAGAACAAGTCGCAGAATTAGCACGCCATAAATCCAACTTGCCGAATTATATGATGACGCATAATAAACCAACATCTCCAAAACAAAAAACAAATCTATTTGGCAATATGCCAAAAAGAAGCTCTTTTGGTTTTGGTTCTCAACAAGCACCGAATAAAAATAAGGCGGCCTTTTCAAAAGATTTCACTTATGATACTCGTTCTTATTTTGTACCCAAGTATATTCCGGCTTCTGTAATTCCAGAAGAAAAAGCGCCTGTTTTGACAGAGCAAGAATTAGCGGAAGCGATGAAAAAAGATAAAAATTCTTATTTGCTTTTCGATGATGAACCAGTAGCATTTCAAGCAATAGGCAATGAAGATCCAACGGTTCAAAAATTCAATATTCCTAAAGGCACACCAGAAATTCCTGTGACAAGACGCCAATATCAACAAATCAAGCCTGATATGGAACGATTTGGTAAAGAAGAGGACCTTAGTCATGCATTGCCGCGTTCAAGAAAAGAGCTAAAAACCGCAAAAGAGAATGCGAAAAGTCAGACAGCATATGGTCAAAAAGTAGCCGAAGCAGAGCAGGAAAAAAAGAAAGGGATTTTAGACAAATCCTTAAGTGGTATAATTGAAGATTCAAGTATGGAGCTTGAAAATAGTAAGTACTTTAATTAAAACAAACTCTGAGACAAAACGAATTCTGGTTTTGTCTCAGCTTTTTACTGTGAATCACAGCTTTTAAAACGGCTGAGTTAGCTATGGTCATGCAAGTCCAGAACGAAAAAGGACTGTTATTTTTCAAAGGGAAAGTATCTGTTTAGTGGTTTTTTAGTTGATTATTTCACAATTATGTACGATAATGGATAGCATACGCTTAAAAAAAATTTAAAAAAGCTACGTTTTATATAGAGTTTAAGAGAAGAGGATTAAAATGAGCAATCAAGAACATAAATTACATCATTTTGTTGGGATCAAAGGTTCAGGCATGAGTTCATTGGCCCTTGTGTTATTTGAAAAAGGCTACCAAGTGCAAGGCTCAGATGTAGAAGAGTACTTCTTTACCCAACGTGACTTAGAAAAAGCTGGCATTACCATTTTGCCTTTTAATGCAGATAATATAAGCAAAGATATGATCGTCATTGCGGGAAATGCTTTCCCAGACTCGCACGAAGAACTAGTTCGTGCCAAAGAATTAGGGGCTGAAATCATTCGTTATCATGATTTTATTAGCCGCTTTATTCAACCGTATACAAGTATTGCTGTAACTGGTTCTCACGGAAAAACAAGTACAACTGGTTTACTTTCTCATATCTTAACAGGGCTTGCACCAACGAGCTATTTGATTGGTGACGGAACTGGACATGGCGACCCTAACGCTGAATTTTTTGCTTTTGAAGCATGTGAATACCGCCGTCATTTTCTAGCTTATTCGCCGGATTATGCGATCATGACAAATATTGATTTTGATCATCCAGATTATTTTAAGAGCATTGAAGATGTTTTCTCTGCGTTTCAAATAATGGCTGAACAAGTCAAAAAAGGGATATTTGCTTATGGCGAGGACAAATATTTACGTCAATTGAAAACAGATGTACCCGTTTATT
Organism: Enterococcus rotai; assembly: GCF_001465345.1. Taxonomy (NCBI): domain Bacteria; kingdom Bacillati; phylum Bacillota; class Bacilli; order Lactobacillales; family Enterococcaceae; genus Enterococcus; species Enterococcus rotai. The sequence continues at coordinate 2,558,030 of NZ_CP013655.1, forward strand.
ATTATGGCTTAGCAGCAGATGATGACATCCAAGCGAAAAATATCCAACGCACAACAGAAGGCTCTTCTTTTGATGTGTATCATAATGAAGACTTAATTGGACACTTTGTGTTGCCTGCATTTGGTCAACATAATATTATGAATGCTTTAGGTGTGATTGCTGTAGCATACTTTGAAAAATTAGATATGAAAAAAGTTGCAGAAGAAATGTTGACCTTTGAAGGGGTTAAACGCCGTTTTACTGAGAAAAAAGTTTCTGATATGATCATTGTGGATGACTATGCACATCACCCAACAGAAATCACAGCAACTATCGATGGTGCTCGTCAAAAATATCCTGAAAAAGAAATCATTGCAGTTTTTCAACCTCATACATTTACACGGACAATTGCGTTGATGGATGAGTTTGCTGAAGCCTTAGATTTAGCCGATGCGGTTTATCTTTGCGATATTTTTGGTTCAGCTAGAGAACAACAAGGCGATGTCAAAATTGAAGATCTAGGCAATAAAATCCAAAAAGGTGGACAAGTGATTAAAGAAGAAAACGTGTCGCCATTATTAGACCATGAAAATGCTGTAATGGTCTTCATGGGTGCCGGGGATGTTCAAAAATTTGAACAAGCATATGAAACGTTACTAAGTAATACAACTAGAAATGTGTTATAAAAAATAAAATCAATAAAATGTGAAGAAGGAGTTTCAACAGCTCATTATGATGATTTGTTGAAGCTCCTTCTTTTTAACTTGCCTTTTATCGTCATTTTGGTACAATTATCTTATCATTAGTGGAGGTGTACTAATTTGAATATCGGAAAACCGAGAAAATTAGGCAAAACCATCGAAGATATTGAGGAAGGCGATTCGCTGTCTTTAACCGAATCGATCGAAGATAAAGATTTACTTCTTTATTTGGGCTTAACAAACGATGCCAATCCCTTATATATCCAACATGATTATGCCCAAAAAACAGAATATGGCAAACCAATCGTACCATCAATCATGTTGATGGGAATCATTACTAGTGCTATTTCAAAGCATTTACCCGGACCAGGTTCTCATGTCGTCAATTTTTCAGTGAACTTTGTAGAGCCAGTTTTTCATTATGAAACATTGACGTTTCAGTTTGAAGTGATCAAGGTAGATAAGATGAAAGATGTTGTAACGATTTCGATTGAAGCTGTTAATGAAGAAGAAAATCGCGTGCTTGATGCAGTCGTAATGGTGCAGCCCCCTCAAGTAACGTTAGCAGATTTAGAGCAGAAAGAAGGAGAAATAAATGAATAATGGCGTAATAGAAAATGTTGGTTTAAATAAGTTTTATTCGAAAATTTATGCATTTTTAGCAATGGGAATCGGGATTAGCGCAATCGTATCTTATTTAGTACTAAACGTGTTTTTCTTTGAAATCGTTATGTTTTTATATCAGTATCCCTTTGCATTTTATGGAATTTGGATCGCGGAACTTGTTTTAGTTGTCGTTTTAGGTGTTAAAGCAATGAAAAATCCGACACTGGCAATTAGTGGGTTTATCCTGTATTCCGTTTTAAATGGGATTACATTAGCGGTTACTTTAGCAATGTATACAGAAGGAACTGTTGTAACGGCGTTTGTTAGTGCGGCTGCTACATTTGGCGGTATGTCGTTGATCGGAATCTTTACTAAAAGAGATCTATCAGCAATGGGTCACGCGGCCTATAGTGCTTTGATTGGCTTGATCATCGCGATCTTCCTAAATGCATTTATCCTGAAAAGTGGACCCGTTGATTACTTGATCTCAATTTTGATGGTGATTATCTTTGCTGGTATTACAGCGTATGATAACCAAAAAATCCGTACATTATATACTCAAACGGGTGGACAACCAGGAACTGGTATTGCTGTTTTCATGGCTTTACAATTATATCTTGATTTCATCAATTTATTCTTGGCGTTTTTACGTATTTTTGGTAAAAACAATTAATTTTTAATACTATTTAAGCATCCAGAGAAATCTGGATGCTTTTTTGTCTGGATAGTATATAAATGCATTTTTAAGTGGATACAAAAAGATATTGTGCATAAAAATTCCGAAAAACTTTATTTTGTGATATAAAATCCATTGACTATCTGATCGCTTTGATTTATACTTTTATGAAATTAGAGAAATACTTCGCTTAAATCAGTATTGATTGAGTATGTACGGGAAGGTGTTAGTTATGGGAAATGAGATAAAGGTACCGAAAGGCTTTAAATTTTACGGGACACATGTTGGTATAAAGAAAAAAAGAAAAGATTTTGGTTTGATTATTGCAGATAAGGTTTGTCATGCTGCAGCAGTTTTTACCAAAAATACATTTTGCGGTGAGTGTATCCCGATCGGAAAAGAACATGTAAGCAATGCTGAACTACAAGCCGTTGTAGTAACTAGCGGTATTGCTAATGTTGCCACTGGCAAAGTGGGCAGAAAAAATGAATATAGAATCCTGGAGTGCTTAGCCAATAAATTACAGGTCGAAAAGGAAAATATTCTACCTTCTTCGACAGGGTTGATTGGACCACAGTTGCCAATCGATTTAATTGAAGATTTTTTGAAAACAGAGTCAATCGAGATGAAGGAGAACTATGAAGATTTTGCTCAGGCAATTTTGACAACGGATCAACAGATGAAAGTTCGTAGTCTAAAAGTTGGCGATGCAACGATTTTAGGGATCGTCAAAGGCTCAGGGATGATTGAACCCAATATGGCGACGATGTTAGCCTATGTTTTGACTGATGCCAAAATAGCGAAAGAAGCAATTTATCCTATGCTGAAAACGGCTGTGGATCAATCCTTTAATACAATCAGCATCGATTCAGATACTAGTACTAGTGATACAGTTGCTTTATTGGCTAGCAATCACTATGAAGTGGACCAAACAGCATTTCAAACGGGTCTAAATCAACTCTGTAAGGATTTGGCCCTAGCGGTTGTCAAGGATGCTGAAGGTGCTACAAAGACAATGTTTGTTACTGTGAAAAATGCTGTAAGTCAGGAGCAAGCGAAAAGCGCTGGAAAGTCGATCATTAATTCACCATTAGTTAAGACAGCACTATTTGGAAATGATCCAAACTGGGGCAGAATTGCAATGGCTCTTGGAAAAACGGAAGGGTTGATTTTTGATCAGAATAAAGTCACTGTCTATTATGGACAATATCCGATTTTTTCAAATAGTAATGAGGAAAAACAAAATATTAGTCAAATATTAGCGTATATTGAACAAAACGAAGATATTTATTTAACAGTTGATTTACATCAAGGAACTGAGCAGTTTGAAGTGATTGGCTGTGATTTAAGCTATGAGTATGTCAAAATAAATAGTGATTATTCGTCTTAACCGATGTCTGTTTCAATCGTATAGTCTTATAGCATAAAAGTGGAATGGGAAAATAGCTCATTCCACTTTTAATTTGCGAATGTATGTTCTATAATAAGGAATGATAGGTGGGGTTGAATATGCAGAATACGCAAAGAATCGCAGTCCGCAGATTAGTGGAATTTATTTTACGCAGAGGTAGTATTGATGCTAGACACACAAGTGAACATACAGCATTAGAAGGAGCTAAGATCCATCGTAAGCTTCAGAAAGCTGCCAGTGAGAATTATCAAAAAGAAGTCAAACTGGCGATCGACATAGAATTAAACCAACAAACGTACATAATTGAAGGCCGGGCCGATGGTATTTTTATAGATGCTGACAATAGAACCGTTATCGATGAAATCAAAACATCAGAGCCAGCATTTTCTGAATTACCGGAAGAACAGATTGAGATGTATTGGTATCAAGTGATGTGCTATGGACATATATACTGCCAACAAGAGCATTTAACAGCAATCACTTTACAGTTGACGTATTATCAAACGACGACGAAAGAAATTACGAGGCAAGAAAAAGACTTTACCAAAGCAGAGTTAAAAGATTTTTTTGACGACCTAACGCAAAAATATGAACAATGGCTGATTTTTAAAACCAATTGGCGTAAACTACGAAATGACTCACTTCAACAGTTGACTTTTCCTTATGGAGAGTATCGAGCAGGTCAAAGAGAGCTAGCTGTTGCCGTTTATAAAACGATTTTAAGTGATCAGCGACTCTTCGTTGAGGCGCCAACTGGAACAGGCAAGACAATTTCGACTTTGTTTCCGACGCTGAAGGCAATTGGAGAAGAACAAGCGGAAAGAGTCTTTTATTTGACCGCTAAAACCATCACTCGTCAAGTGGCCGAAGATGCAGTAGAAGCGATGAAACAAAAAGAGCTCCAGTTAAAAAGTGTGACATTAACCGCGAAAGATAAAATTTGTTTTTTAACAGAAAGAAATTGTACACCAGAAGCTTGTCCATTTGCCAACGGTTATTATGATCGTTTGAATGAAGGCCTATGGGATTTGCTGAATCATGAGAGTCAGTTTACGCGGGATGTGATCGAAGACTATGCACGTAAACACACGTTATGTCCCTTTGAACTGTCGTTAGATGTCAGTTTATGGTGTGATTTAGTTATTTGCGATTATAATTATTTATTTGATCCTGTTGTCTATTTAAGGCGTTTCTTTGAAGAGCAATCAGAAGTGAAAGAGAATATTTTTCTAGTGGATGAGGTTCATAATCTAGTCAATCGGTCGCGGGAAATGTATTCAGCCGTTTTATCAAAAAGTAAGATTTCCGCCTTGAAAGAAACCCTTGATAAAAAACAGAGCAAGCTAATCCGAGTACTTAACAAAGTAGAAAAAGAATTTGACAAAATAAAACAGGTCTGTGAGGAAGAAGGCAAAGAGTTTATCCATCAAAATGGGCCAATTGATTCTCTAGTTAAAGTCGCGTATTCTTTAGCGGAAAAAATCAAAGAGTGGCTTCCAGAAAATCAAGAGCATACGAATGTAGATCAAATCTTGTCTGTTTATTTTGATGTACTGAATTATACTAAAATCAGTGAAGGATACGATGATCATTATTGCACCTATGTCAATTGTCAGAAATATGATATTACAGTTAAACAATTTTGTATCGACCCAAGTTATCTTTTGCAGCAAAAACTTGATAAAGGCAAAGCAAGTATTTTATTTTCGGCCAGTTTGACGCCATTGGATTATTACCAAGAAATACTAGGTGGAAGAGAGGATAGCTTACGTTATCGGATTCCTAGTCCTTTTCCGAAAGAAAATCAACTATTAGTAATTGAAAACTATATTCAAACAACCTATAAAGAACGTGAAAATAGCTATGAAAAAATCGTTACAAGTTTGACTAATATGATTCAACAAAAAGCGGGGAATTATTTTGTGTTTTTTCCATCCTATTCCTACATGGATATCATTTATGAATTGTTCCGTCAAAAGAATCCTCATATTAAGACAAAAATTCAAGCAAGTATGATGAATGAAAGCGAACGAGAAGCCTTTCTAGCTGATTTTGTGATAGATCCTGAAGAAACGTTAGTTGGTTTTTGTGTCTTAGGAGGTATTTTTTCTGAAGGAATTGATCTAAAAGGGAACCGCTTGATCGGAACTGCGATTGTTGGAGTCGGCCTGCCACAGATCAATCATGAGCAGGAATTGATCAAAGGCTACTATGATCAGGAAAAGAACCAGGGATTTCAATTTGCTTACCAAATTCCTGGGATGAACAAAGTCTTACAAGCTGCAGGTCGAGTGATTAGAGATACCGCTGACCAAGGGATCGTTTTGCTTTTGGATCAACGTTTTTCAACCGCGGCTGTTCAGCGTTTTTTTCCGCCACATTGGAATCAGGTGCAGACCTCCTTTTCAACGGAACGAACAAAGCAACTGTTACAACAATTTTGGCAATCGAATTGAACAGATGATGATAGGAAAAAATAGCTCTTACTGGTATACTAGAACAAGTATTGAACTGTAAATAGTATGATTAAAAAAAGCCGAAGTGTTGATTGTCGGCTCTTTTTTGAGCGGAAATAAGAAAACATGATAGGGAGACGAAAAATGAAAACAATCCTAGTAATACATACAGGTGGCACGATTTCGATGTCAAAAGAAGCAGATGGAAATGTGACAACAAACAGCATGAATCCATTGCTTGACCAAGAAGAATTATTAGCTGGAAAAGTAAATTTAGTCGTTGAACCGATCTTCAACATTCCTTCTCCTCACATGACATTAGAACGAATGTTAGAGTTAAAGCAACGAATTCAAAAAGCATATACTGAAAATATTGATGGTGTGGTAATCACTCATGGAACAGATACATTGGAAGAGACTGCCTACTTTTTAGATATTACGTTGGAAAATAAAATTCCCATTGTTTTAACAGGTGCGATGCGTTCAAGCAATGAAATTGGCACAGATGGTTTGTATAACTTTATTAGCGCTGTTTGGACAGCGTGTTCCGATGAGTCATACGGTAAAGGCGTGCTCGTTGTGATGAATGATGAAATCCATACGGCTCGTTATGTAACGAAAACCCATACGACCAATGTTGCGACATTTCGGACGCCGACTTTTGGTCCAATCGGTATGATTGCCAAAGAACGAACGTTTTTTGCAAGTGAAGTGCGTCGACAAGAAGTGTGTGATATTCAAAAAGTATCGGGTGAAGTTTATGTGATCAAAGCATACGCTGGTATGGATGGCAGTTTATTTGACTTGGTAGACAATGACCAAACGGATGGTATTGTGATCGAAGCGTTAGGAGCTGGCAATCTTCCACCAGAAACATTACCAGCACTAGAAAGATTGCTAGCAAGAAAAATTCCGATTGTTTTAGTTTCACGCTGTTCCAATGGAATCGCTGAAGATCTTTATGATTATGAAGGCGGCGGTGTTAACTTAAAGAAAATGGGGATTGTTTTTTCTAGAGGATTAAATGGACCCAAAGCTCGGATTCGTTTGATTGTTGGCTTAAACAGTGGGAAAGATCTGCACGAGTTATTTGATTTTTTAAGCGAATAAACTAAATCAAAAGAGTATAACGAACTGGGAAGAGAATCGCTTCAGCTCGTTATACTCTTTACATTAACGGAAATTGGTAAATTGTAGTTCTACTGGTAAATCTAGATTTCTAAGTAAAGTAATTACTTTTTGTAAATCATCACGGCTTTTTCCAGTGACTCTGATTTGATCTTCTTGGATTTGTGATTTCACTTTGATACCTGAATTTTTGATCGCCACATTGATTTTTTTTGCGTTATCTTTATCGATTCCACTGATCAAATCACCATATTGACGTGCAGAACCACCAAGAGCTTTTTCGCTTGTCGAGAAGTGAATGTTTTTGATCGGAACGGCTCTTTTGACTAATTTGCTGAATAAGACATCTTTTACTTGTTCTATTTTATAGTCATCTTCTGCAACCACTACTAATTTATTGTTTTCTAACTTGATATCTGCGATCGAACCTTTAAAGTCAAATCGGTTTTTGATCTCTTTTAGTGCGATCTGGATCGAGTTTTTGACTTCTTCCATGTTCATTTCAGATGTTACATCAAAGCTTGCTTCTTTTGCTGCCATATGCAAAACTCCTCTCATTATTTCTTACTTTTATAGTACCATTAAATAGGTAAGAAACAAGTCTAAATCATCGTTTGATGTAAAAACAGCGTAAGAAACAAAAATTGATCAAAATAGCAATGAAAAAGAATAAAATAATCCTCATTTTCTGCTTTTTTTCTTTTCTTTTTTTGAGTGAACTGTTATCCTAATTCGAGGGATTTTATGTTAGTAAGTAAAGTATAGGAGCTGGAAAGAGTATTTTAGCTTTTCAGAAGATGGGGAGGTTCTGAATGAGTAAATGGGTTATCACCTATAAACGAAGTGAGACATTGAAAAAGTTTGCTGTGATTTTTGTTACCGGGATTTTAGTAGCAATCAGTTTGAACTTTTTTTTAATTCCGGCAAAAGTCTTTTCTGCTGGAATGAATGGGGTTGCACAAATTATCGCAACACTGTTGCATACGCATCTAGGGATCACGATCGATACTGGTCTTTTTATTTTGTTATTAAATATTCCAATTTTTATTTTAGGATTTATGAAATTAGGCAAAGAATCAACGATTTACAGTTTTTTAAATGTAGCATGGGTTTCCTTAACGACTATCTTGATTCCCATCGAAGTGATAACCACAAATCCACTGATGAATGCGATCGCTGGTGGTGTCTTGATTGGTATCGGGGCAGGACTGTCGCTTAAAATGGGCTTTACAACAGGCGGGATGGATGTAATTTCACTTGTTCTATCCAAAACAACGGGTAAGACAGTAGGCAATTATATGTTTATGCTGAATGGAATCATTGTTGCGATTGCAGGTTTTGTATTTGACTGGGAAAGTGCGTTGTACACGATTATTTCGATTTATTGTATGACTCAAGTAGTTGATACGATCCATACTAGTCATCAAAAAATCACAGCGATGATCGTGACTGTTCAACCAGAAGTTGTGACACAAGCGATTTCAAAACAGATGATTCGAGGAATGACATTGTTGCCATCTATGGGTGGCTATTCTGGTGTTGAAGGGCGAATGATCATGATGGTCATCACACGTTACGAGTTATATGATCTAGAACAAATTGTTTATGAAGTAGATGAAAATGCCTTTATGAATATTATTCCTACACATTCTGTCTTGGGACGCTTTGCAAATGAAGATGAGCAGCGGATTTTTAAAAGCACAGGCAGTTTTCCAGAAATGAAGAAACATAAGATGAAACAGAAATAGAATAATCAAGCAAAATCACTGACAGTCTAAATTCGATTAGAGTGTTTGGTGATTTTTTGTGTTGAAAAAACGTGGTAAATTTCCCAAACATTGACACTTTTTCTCTGGTTATAAACTGACTTCCCTGAAATGCTTCAATCTATTGATAGCGCATTCATCAGATGGTATAAATAACCTGTAAACAACTAAATAGAAAGAAGGTGTTTCACTAGTGATGGAAAAAGTGCAGCGGTTTGGAGGAGCCATGTTTACCCCAGTGTTACTATTTTCATTTTCAGGAATTATGGTAGCGCTTGCGATTATCTTTAAAAATCCGATGATCGTTGGGAGTATTGCCAATGAAGGAACAGTTTGGTATGGGATTTGGTCTGTTTTGGAAAGTGGGGCCTGGACAGTCTTTAATCAAATGGAATTATTATTTGTGATCGGGTTGCCAATTGGCTTAGCTAAAAAAGCGAATGCTCGAGCGGCAATGGAAGCTTTTGTCATCTATCTGACCTGTAATTATTTTATCAGCAGTATGTTGGAGTATTTTGGTTCATTCTTTGGTGTTGACTTTACCCAAGAAGTTGGCGGTGATAGTGGCATGAAGTTGATTGCAGGCATCAAAACATTGGATACAGGAATTATTGGGGCAATTTTTATTTCAGCAATCGTGGTTTGGTTGCATAATCGCTATTTTGACACAAAATTACCAGATTTTTTAGGGATTTTCCAAGGATCTTCTTTGATCGCAATTTTAGGCTTTTTCGCCATGTTGCCTATAGCCTTTTTAATTTGTCTGATTTGGCCGAAAATTCAAATGGGTATTGGTTCAATGCAAACATTTTTAGCAAGTGCTGGTACTTTTGGTGTTTGGTTGTATACGTTTTTAGAAAGAATTTTGATTCCTACAGGGTTACATCATTTTATCTATACACCGTTCGTCTTTGGACCAGCAGTGGTTGAAAATGGGATCACGAAATATTGGATGGCCCATTTAAATGAATATGCGCAAACAACAACACCAATCAAACAGCTATTCCCACAAGGTGGTTTTGCTTTACATGGCAACTCAAAAATCTTTGCCTCACCTGGGATTGCGGCAGCATTTTATTTCACAGCTAAACCTGATAAACGGAAAAAAGTCTTAGCGATTTTAATTCCGGTTACCTTAACAGCTGTTTTAGCGGGAATCACGGAACCGTTAGAGTTTACCTTCCTATTTGTAGCGCCACCATTGTTTGTGCTACATGCGGTGTTAGCAGCAACAATGGCTGCGACGATGTATTTCTTTGGTGTTGTAGGTGATATGGGTGGTGGTTTCATCGACTTATTGGCAAAAAATTGGATTCCACTATTTGCGAATCACAAAGGGATGATTTTCACTCAGCTACTGATTGGCTTGTCCTTTACACTGATTTATTTCGTTGTCTTTCGGGCATTGATCTTGAAGTTTAATTTTGCCACACCAGGAAGAGAAGCAGAAGATCAAGAAGTGAAACTATATAGTAAGAAAGAGTACAAAGAAGCGAAAAAAACAGGTGCTCTAGGTGACATGTCCATTGCTGGCACGAATCAATATACAGAACAAGCTGCTGTTTATTTAGAGGCGTTTGGTGGGAGTGATAATATCGAAAAAGTGAATAATTGTGCTACCCGTTTGAGGATTACAGTAAAAGACGCAGGGATCGTTTTACCCGATGGTGCCTTTAAAGAAGGTGGAGCCCATGGAGTGGTTCGTAATGGTACGGCTTTTCAAGTCATTGTCGGCTTAGATGTTCCTCAGGTGAGAGAGCAATTTGAAAATTTATTAGCATTAGGCAATCAAAACAAACTAAATGAATAGAATGAAGGAGCTGGATAAGAAATGAAGAAATTTTCGATCGTAATTGCAGGTGGGGGAAGTACATTTACCCCAGGAATCGTGTTAATGTTATTAGATAATTTAGAAAAGTTACCCATTAGACAAATCAAATTTTATGACAATAATCCAGAAAGACAAAAGCAAATTGCAGATGCCTGCGAAATTATCATTAAGGAACAAGCGCCAGACATTGAATTTTTGGCGACAACAGATCCTAAAACGGCGTTTACCGATGTTGATTTTGTAATGGCTCATATTCGTGTTGGACTTTATGCTATGCGGGAAAAAGATGAGAAGATTCCACTGAAATATGGTGTAATCGGTCAAGAAACCTGTGGACCTGGCGGAATTGCTTATGGTATGCGTTCGATTGGTGGAGTATTAGAGTTGATCGACTACATGGAAAAATATTCACCAGATGCCTGGATGTTGAATTACTCAAATCCAGCAGCGATCGTGGCAGAAGCAACGCGGAAGTTACGTCCAGAAAGTAAGATCATCAATATTTGTGACATGCCTGTCGGTATCGAAGAACGCATGGCGAAATCGGTTGGGCTGAGTTCTAGAAAAGAGATGGTTGTACGTTATTATGGTTTGAATCACTTTGGTTGGTGGACAGATATTAGAGATCAAAAGGGCAATGACCTAATGCCGCAAATCAAAGCCCATGTCAAAGAGTATGGTTACTCTTTAAAAGAGGAAGTGGAAGAATCACAACATACCGATGCCAGCTGGATGCATACATTTGCCAAAGCCAAAGAAGTCTATGCTGTTGATCCAACCACTTTACCCAATACGTACTTGAAGTATTACTTTTACCCACAAGATGAAGTAGCACACGCAAATCCAGAATATACACGAGCAAATGAAGTAATGGCTGGACGTGAAAAACATGTTTTTGGTGAATGTAATCGGATCACCAAAGCAGGTACTGCCAAAGGAACGACCTTGGAAGTGGATGAACATGCTTCTTATATTGTCGATCTAGCCAGAGCAATCGCCTATAATACCCATGAAAGAATGTTGTTGATCGTTGAAAACCAAGGTGCTGTCGTCAATTTTGATGAAACAGCTATGGTAGAAGTTCCGTGTATTGTTGGCAGTAACGGACCAGAACCGATTGTTCAAGGAAAGATTCCTCGTTTCCAAAAAGGGTTGATGGAACAACAAGTGGCGGTCGAAAAACTAGTTGTTGAGGCTTGGACAGAAGGCTCGTACCAAAAATTATGGCAAGCGTTAATGTTATCAAGAATCGTGCCAAACGCTCGAATTGCTCAAGAAATTTTAGATGATTTAATTGAAGCCAATCAAGCGTTTTGGCCTAAGTTGTCGTAGCAATCGATTAGTATCGTTTTCCTTAGAAAATTCCCTTAGTATCGTTTTGTTTTTTCATCCTTTATACTAAGGGAAGAGAACTAAGGAAAAGAGGGATCAGGTATGAATTTAGAAACATTGATGCAAAAACATCAAAAAAGTTTAAGTGAGCTAGATTGGGCTATTTTAGGGTATATTTTAGAAAATGAGCAACAGGTTATGCAGCTTAGTATTGTTGAATTAGGAGAAAAAGTCCACAGTTCCAAATCATCTATTTTACGTTTGACTAAAAAATTAGGTTTTTCTGGTTATTCAGAGTTTAAGTACTTTATGCGGCAATCGAAACAAAACAACATTGGGACGACAGACACGGATTTGATCGATTTGCAGACCAAAGATATCGAAAATACAGTTAAACTAGCACAACAGACAGATTTTACTTCTTTGAGCAAAGCAATTCAACAAGCAAACACTGTCTATTGCTATGCAACGGGTTACTCCCAACGAAAAGTGGTCGAAGAATTTTCTAAGATGCTGATGATTTGTGACAAACGTTCGATCATTATTCCTGTTAAAACCGAACTTGATATTAGTATGTCAATGATTACGAAAGAAGATATTGTTTTGTTTGTATCGTTAAGTGGGGAAACAGATGACGTCAAAGAGAATATTCTTTCATTAAATGCGAGAAACATTCCAATAGCGGCAATCACAGCTTTTTCCCATAATTTTTTTGCCGAACACGCTCAATATGCCTATTTTTATTACTCAACTCCCTTTACTGTTTCTGGAAAAGAGCATATTGCCCAGTCCTTAGTTGGTTTAAGTGTGTTGGTTGATTTGATTTATAGAAAATATGTGACATTTTTGAATAAACAATTTGAGGAGGAAACCTGATGGCAATCTTTTTGCATCCAACTAAAATGAAGCGAGTATTATTTGGCTATTGGTTAATGATTCCACTAGTGTTTGGTCTTTACATCTCGATTTTAGCAGCAGTCAAAAATGTTTCAGTGTCTAGCGTTTTTACAAGTATTCCTAGTTTGACTTTAACAAGCATTGTGGTTTTTTTACTTTTTTTTCAACTATTTGGGTTATTCATAGTTGGAAACACAAGTGATTGTCGTCACTCTTTGTTAGGGGGCTATTTAAAATTCAGTATGGTTCAGCAATTATTTTCATTGAATATCCCAGGATTGATTTTGTGTCTATTTGTTTATCGAAGTCTCCTAGATGCAAAAGAGAAAGTGAGCGTGTCAAAACAAGTTCAATGGGCAGTTTATATGTTGATGGGGTTTATCGGTTTCATTACTATTTTACTCGTTTGGATTCGGTTATCATTATAATGTTACAAAGAGTGGAGTTAGTTGAATCAACTGTTTCACTCTTTTTTTGGACAAAAAGCAGCAAGTGTCTACAGTTTTGTGAAAGTCTGGACAAAAGTTTTCTGAAAAAGTCAATTTTAGTAGAAAAGTACTAAAAAGTCTGCTAAAATGTAACTGTTGGTTAAGGATGTCCTTAACAAATAAAGTTTTTTTAAAACTTAGGAGGAATTTTATTATGCCATTAGTATCAGGAACAGAATTTCTTAAAGCAGCTCGCAAAGGCGGCTACGGTGTCGGAGGATTCAACACAAACAACCTAGAATGGACAAAAGCGATTCTTGAAGCTGCAGAAGCTAAAAAAGCGCCAGTTTTGATCCAAACTTCTATGGGTGCGGCTAAATACATGGGCGGATACCAAGTATGTTACGATTTAGTAAAAGACTTGATCGATTCAATGGGCATTACTGTACCAGTAGCGCTTCATTTAGATCACGGTGAATACAAAGATGCATTAGAATGTATCGAAATTGGCTACACTTCTGTTATGTTTGACGGATCTCACTTACCATTTGAAGAAAACATCGAAAAAGCAAAAGATGTTGTTGCCAAAGCACACGCTAAAGGTGTTTCTGTAGAATGTGAAGTTGGTTCAATCGGCGGCGAAGAAGACGGAATCATTGGTTCTGGCGAATTAGCTGACGTTCAAGAATGTGTACAAATGGTTGCTACAGGTATTGATTACCTAGCATGCGGAATCGGTAATATACACGGTTCATACCCAGATAACTGGACTGGTTTAGCATTTGACCATTTACAAGAAATCGCTGACGCTGTTGGTGATATTCCATTAGTATTACACGGTGGATCAGGTATTCCTTTAGAACAAGTTCAAAAAGCAATCTCAATGGGCGTTTCTAAAATCAACGTTAACACTGAGTGTCAAGAAGTATTTGCAGCTGCAACTCGTAAATACATCGAAGAAGGCAAAGATCTTGAAGGTAAAGGATTTGACCCTCGTAAATTATTAGCACCAGGAACAAAAGCTGTTACTGAATTAGTTGAACAACGTATCGAATGGTTCGGTTCTGCTAACAAAGCATAATTTAGTTCTAGACTAGTAAAAAAGAGGCCGAGATAAAAGCGTTTAGCTCCGAGAAATAAGCTGCTTTTTTCTCGCCGTTTATTCGGATTTAGAGAGTGAAACAAAACTGATCTTTAGTTTTGTCCGCTCTCTTTTTTTGTTTTAAGATTTTTGTTGCTCAGCGATTTTTATAGGCAAGTTTCCTTTTATTTACCGCTAAAATGATATAAAAGCAAATAAAAGATGAAAAACAAGCAAAAGCGAATGGCTGTTGGCTTTTTTATTGTTCCTTAATATGTTAGAATAGTTTGGGTATATTACAAAAAAAATAAAACTTTTTGTTTTACATAGATAGGTGAGAATAATAAATGAAAAAAATCGTAATCAATGGTAATCGTCCATTAACAGGAGAAGTATCTATCAGCGGAGCAAAAAACAGTGCAGTAGCATTGATCCCCGCAGCGATCTTAGCTGATTCACCAGTAACATTAGATGGTGTACCTGATATTCAAGATGTTCATTCATTAATTGAAATTTTAGAAATCATGGGTGCTAAAACAACCTTTACTGACAATACACTCGTTATCGATCCAACCGAAATCGTTTCTGTTCCAATGCCAAAAGGCAAAATCAATAGCTTACGTGCTTCATATTACTTTATGGGATCATTATTAGGAAAGTTTGGTGAAGGGGTTGTTGGCTTACCTGGTGGCTGTTATTTAGGGCCTCGTCCAATTGATCTTCATATCAAAGGCTTTGAAGCTCTTGGTGCAAAAGTAACGAATGAACATGGTGCGATGTACTTAAGATCTGAAGAGGGACTTCAGGGAACAAGAATTTTCATGGATATGGTTTCAATTGGCGCAACAATCAATGTGATGCTAGCAGCTGTTAAGGCAGAGGGCAAAACGATCATTGAAAATGCTGCTCGTGAACCAGAAATCATCGATGTTGCAACGTTGTTAAATAATATGGGTGCCAATATCCGTGGTGCTGGAACCGATATTATCCGTATCGAAGGTGTTGAGACGCTACATGGCTGCCGCCATTCAATTATTCCAGATCGTATCGAAGCGGGGACTTATTTAGCTCTTGCTGCGGCAATGGGTGAAGGCGTAAAAGTCCGGAATGTCATCTATGAACATCTAGAAAGTTTTATTGCTAAATTACAAGAAATGGGCGTTAAGATGACGATCGAAGAAGATATGATCGAAGTTCATCCATCTCATGATTTGAAAATGACAACCGTTAAAACCTATCCTTATCCAGGTTTTGCAACAGATTTACAACAACCGATCACACCTTTGATGATGAAAGCTAAAGGGACTGGTGAAGTGATTGATAGTATCTATGCACAACGAACAAAACATATTCCTGAACTTGTGCGGATGGGTGCAGATGCGTCGATCGAAGGTAATATGATCGTCATCAATGGACCAACGCAGCTCCATGGTGCCGAAGTAGTAGCTTCAGATCTTAGAGCAGGTGCTTGTTTAGTGATTGCTGGCTTGATGGCTACAGGGACTACAACAATTTATAATGTAGAATACATTTTACGTGGTTATGACCACATTATTGAAAAATTAACGGCGCTTGGTGCAGATATTCAAATGATCGAAACAGAAGAAGAAATCGAGGTGGCTAAATGAGTGACTATTTAACGATGGCGGAGCTTGAAAATAGTACATTGAAAGATATCTATTCTTATGCTAAAGAATTCAAGATCCCTTATTATAGTCAAATGAATAAAAAAGAACTCTCTCTAGCTGTTATTCGCGCACAAGCGGAGAAACAAGGATTTTTCTTCATGGAAGGAATCCTTGATATTGTTTCTCAGGATGGCTATGGTTTTTTACGACCAATCAATTACGGACCGAGTGCAGAAGATATCTATATCTCATCTTCTCAAATTCGTCGTTTTGGTTTACGTAATGGTGATAAAGTTGCTGGAAAAGCAAGACCACCAAAAGAATCAGAACGTTATTATGGCTTGATGCATGTTGAAAGCGTCAATGGGAAAGACCCAGAAGAAGCCAAAGAACGCCCACATTTTCCAGCCTTAACACCGCTTTACCCCGAAAAACAAATCAAAT
The DNA here is from genome assembly GCF_001465345.1 of Enterococcus rotai. Taxonomy (NCBI): domain Bacteria; kingdom Bacillati; phylum Bacillota; class Bacilli; order Lactobacillales; family Enterococcaceae; genus Enterococcus; species Enterococcus rotai. The sequence goes on from NZ_CP013655.1 coordinate 2,574,394, forward strand.
TAGAAACAACTCCTGGTAGATTATCAACACGTATGATCGATATTTTTTCTCCTGTTGGGTTTGGCCAACGTGGTTTGATCGTAGCACCACCTAAAGCAGGGAAGACAAGTGTCTTGAAAGAAATTGCCAATGGTATTTCAGAAAATTATCCTGATGTAGAATTGATCCTTCTTTTGATCGATGAACGACCAGAAGAAGTGACAGATTTAGAACGTAGCGTAAATGGTGACGTGGTTTCTTCAACTTTTGATCAGCAACCACAAAATCATACACGCGTTTCCGAATTGGTTTTAGAACGAGCGATGCGTTTGGTTGAAGACAAACGCGATGTGGTGATTTTGATGGATAGTATTACGCGTTTAGCGCGTGCGTATAACTTAGTGATCCCAGCGAGTGGACGTACACTTAGCGGCGGAATCGATCCAGCAGCGTTTTACAAACCAAAACGTTTCTTCGGTGCTGCTAGAAATATCGAAGAGGGCGGCAGTTTAACGATTCTTGCTACAGCTTTAGTGGATACAGGAAGTCGTATGGATGATGTCATTTTCGAAGAATTTAAAGGAACCGGTAATATGGAGTTGCACTTGTCTCGTGACTTAGCAGATCGTCGTATTTTCCCTGCAATCGACATCAAAAAATCAGGTACACGCAAAGAAGATTTATTGATGTCCGCTGAACAGTTAGAAGAAACATGGAAATTACGCAACCATATGACGGGGGATTCTTTAGAATATACCGAGCAATTCGTTAAATTCTTACGCAAAACAAAAAACAACCAGAAATTCTTTGAAGAGTTTCATGATGTTTCCTTTGGGAGACAAGCCAAAAAAAATACTAAAAGATAATTGCAACCATAAACGAATCATGCTATTATAGTACTGTTGTATATCGACAAATAAACTCTGATACAGCAAATGGATCAGGGCAAAGGAGCGAAAAGACTATGAAACAAGATATCCATCCAGAATATCACCCAGTAATTTTTATGGATTCAACTACAGGCTTTAAGTTTTTATCAGGTTCTACTAAGCACTCTGATGAAACAGCTGAGTGGGAAGACGGAAACACTTATCCAGTAATCCGTGTCGAAGTTACATCTGACTCTCATCCATTCTATACTGGACGTCAAAAATTTACACAAGCAGACGGACGTGTGGACCGTTTCAACAAAAAGTATGGTATCAAAGATGCCAACGCCAACCCAGAAGGTTAATTCAAACAGCAATGTTGATAAGACTCAACTCATTTATGAGTGGGGTCTTATTTTTTTGCTAGGTGAAAAAAATAGAAAGAATCAAATGCTGGTTTTTTTCTTAAGGTAAGGGGTTTTTATTATGAATTCTTCTTCTAGTTTTGTACACTTTAATAAAGTATGGACTAATTATTGAGGAGGAGTCTTTATGACATGGTACAAAATGACAACTGAGCAAGTACTAACAGCTTTAGAATCTGGGCGTAATGGACTCGACAAGGCACTAAGAAAGGTGAAGCAAGAAGAAGGAAGCAATACTCTTTCTAAAGAAAAAGAGGCAAGTAAACTGCAAAAGTTCCTCCATCATTTTCATGATTTACTGATCTATGTATTGCTAGTATCAGCTGTATTAAAAGGAATCAGCGGTGATTTTATTGATATGACGATTATTTTATTAGTAGTTATCATCAATGCAGTTATCGGCTATGTACAAGAAGCAAAAGCGACTGACTCTTTGGATAGCCTGACCTCTATGATGAGTTCGGAAGCGGTTATTTTAGTAGATGGAGAAAAAGAAACAGTGAAGGCTGAATCTTTAGTGGCTGGAGATATTGTTTATTTAAGTCCTGGTGATATCGTCCCAGCGGACCTACGTGTGATCGAAGCCTATAATCTAGTGATCGATGAAGCCATTTTGACAGGTGAATCAACTCCAGTTGAGAAAAATAATCACACGCTTGAAGAAGATGCTGATTTGGGTGATCATGTAAATATGGCCTATTCCGGCACATTAGTCAATAGTGGAACAGGTAAAGGAATCGTTGTTCAAATCGGTGACCAAACTGAGATTGGTAAGATCAATCAACATTTGAAAAGCGTAGGCAGCAATGAAACGCCATTGATCAGAAAAATGAAACAATTAAATAAACAAATTTTTCTGTTTTTAATGGGCTTAATTCTTTTTCTTGTCTTGTTTAGTTTATTTTTCCGTGACTTATCGGCAAGTGAATTGCTATCTTCCATGATTGCTTTAGCTGTTTCGGCGGTGCCAGAAGGGTTGCCAGCTGTTTTATCAATTATTTTATCTGTTGGTGTCACACGAATGGCACGCCAGCATGCGATTATCAAGAAAATGCCAGCAGTAGAAACATTAGGTAGCATGGGGGTTATCTGTTCTGATAAAACAGGAACGCTAACTAAAAATGAAATGGCAGTTGTGGCACTCGTTACCGCGAAAGAAACAATTGATACGACTTTAGAAGAAGTAGAAGCAGCTTCTATTCGGCAGGTGGAACAAGATGAGTCTGTTAGAAAAATGGCAGAAATCGCTTCTTATTGTAACGATACCAAAATCACCTATAAAAACGGTGTAAGAGAAGTGATTGGTAATCCGACAGAAGGTGCTTTGCTAGACTGGGCTAATCATACTGCTCTTGTTGAAGAAGAACACGATATTAGCAAAATCCCATTCGATTCATCATACAAGTACATGGCGACACTAGTCGAGATTCAAGATAAACGTTATATTTATTTGAAAGGTGCACCAGATGTTCTATTGAATATGGTTGATTTTCAGTTAGTTGATAAAAGAACCGAAACGTTTGAAGAAGAATATTGGCAGCAAAAAATTAGTCAACAAGCTACCAAAGGACAGCGAATATTAGCTGCAGCTTTTAAAGAAGTAACAGAAGCTCAAACGACACTTGCTCACGAAGATCTACACAGTGGGATGATCCTTGCTGGTTTGTTTGGAATCATCGATCCACCGAAAAAAGAAGCAATTGAAGCAGTTCGTATCAGTCGTAAAGCAGGTATTTCAGTAAAAATGATTACAGGCGATCACAAAGATACTGCAGTTGCCATAGCCAAAGAAATTGGTCTTGAAAACTACCAAAATGCTTTAGTAGGTAAAGACATAGAGCAACTTAGTGATGATGAACTTGCAAATGTTGTCTTAACGAATGATGTATATGCGAGAACAACACCAGAGCATAAACTACGTTTAGTTAATGCCATTCAACGTAATGGACAGATTGTCGGGATGACTGGAGATGGCGTCAATGACGCTCCAGCTCTTAAACAAGCAGATATTGGTATCGCTATGGGAATCAAAGGAACAGAGGTAACGAAAGATGCGGCTGATATGGTTTTAGCAGATGATAACTTCGCAACGATCACTGTTGCGATTAAAGAAGGTCGACGCGTTTACGAGAATTTGAAAAAAACAATTTATTTTTCTTTACCAACAGCTTTTGCGCAAGGTTTGTTAGTAGTTGTTTCCTTGTTATTAGATAGACCACTACCGTTGACCTCTGTCCAAATTTTATGGCTGAATATGGTGACTACGATCACGTTGTCCTTTGCTTTAGGGTTTGAACCGTTAGCAAAAAATGCCATGAATCAGCCACCTCGTGATCCAAAGGAAAATATTTTAGATCGATATGCTGTTTTTCGCATCGTTTACGTCTCACTTTTATTAGCTGCTTTAGGCTTTTTAGTCAATGGATTTTTAGAAGGTAGCCATGCATCTGAAGCAGTTATGCAGACGACATTGATTACTACAATCGTGTTTGGCCAAGTTTTCTATATGATTAATTGTCGGGAAATTTATCGATTTTCGATCAATAAAAGTATATTGGCAAATAAAGTGTTGTGGTTGTCCTTACTAATTCTAGTCATTTTGCAAGCTTTATTGATCTATACACCGATCATGCATCTGGCGCTCGGGACAGCAACGATCGGTTGGCCGTATATAAAATTAGCCTTACTTTCTGGAGTTATTGTGTTTATAGTTGTTGAGCTTGAAAAATTGATTACACGAAAATTAAAAAAATCATAGCAATTAACGAAGCTGGCCCAAACGTGTTCAGCGTCCAAAAAACTGTACCTATTATTTAGTTGGATTCTATGAGGCTAGGCTATAACCCAACAAGTTATAGCCTAGCCTCATATTTGGGTTCAGGGGAGGGAAGTTATTAGTTGCTATAAGTGCAACGTGACAAAAAAATTGTAAATCTAAACAAAAGTCATTTAAAATGAAGTTTAAAGAAAATAATGCTGTGAAAGATGATAAAATAGTTTTAGTTACGCAATTGAAAAATTGATTTCAAACGAAAGAGAGATGAAAATATTGGAAATCAGTAATCAAAAATTTGGAGAAAACGCTATTTTGTATTCGCTTACGAATGATAATGGTTTGACGATGCAAGTCACGAACTTAGGTGCTAGAATCGTTGAGTTGATCGTACCAGTTAAGGGAGAGCAACGCAATATTATTTTAGGCTTTGATTCTGCGGAAGAATATGTGGCGAAAGATATGTATTTTGGCGCAACGATCGGGCGGGTTGCGGGAAGAATCAAGCATGGCTCGTTTTCAATAGATGAGCATAACTATCAGTTACCAATTTCTCCGGAAAATGGTCATACTTTGCATGGTGGTTCAAAAAGCTTTGAGGCAAGGATCTGGGAAGCGGAGATAGCAGAAACCAGTGAACAAGTTTCTGTGGTATTTTCTTATCTGAGTCCTGAAGGAGAGAATGGTTTTCCAGGAGAATTACAAGCAAGAGTGACGTATACACTAACGAATAATAATGAATGGATACTAGATTACTATGCTAAAACAGATCAACCAACGCTTTATAACCCAACGAATCATGTTTATTTCAATTTAACTGGGGATATGACGCAACCTGTTGATCAGCATTCGCTATTTGTTGATGCCGACCGATTCGCTGTAGTTGCTGATGATACAACCGTTACGGGTGAATTACGCTCAGTTACAGGAACACCTTTTGATTTTAGACAACCGCAGAGCATGAAGCAGGTATTTCAGACGGAGTATGAGCAGAATCGTTTAGTAGATGGATTGGATCATCCGTTTATTTTGAATCAGACTGGTTTTGATCAGGCACAAGCAATGATTATAGCACCACAAAAGGACCTGACGGTTGAAATGTACACAGATCGACCGGCAGTTGTGATTTTTACAGCACAATTTGGTGATAATGGACCAGAGGTTCGAGGTCAAAAATTAGTCAGTCATGGTGGGATTACGTTGGAAACCCAAGTTAGCCCAGGAGCTGTTGAATTTGAGGGATTAGGTGATATTATATTACGTCCAGAAAACCCCTATCAAAGTCGAACCATATTTAAAATTAAGTAAAAGCATCAAGTTCATACTCAATTGAAGGATAAACTATATTCAGGAGTGGCCAAAATGACAGAGAAGTTTTTAGGAAGTATTGAAGCAGGCGGCACAAAATTTGTATGCGGTATAGCGGCATAGGGAATGACCAACTTAATATTATTGAAGAGTCAGCTTTCCGACGACAACACCTGAGGAAACGATGGATTTGGTGATTGGTTTTTTTAAGAAATACCCCTTAAAAGCAATTGGGATCGGATCTTTTGGACCAATCGATATTCATAAAGATTCAGCAACTTATGGTCAGATCTCGTCTACTCCGAAACTAGCTTGGCAGGATTATGCTATTGTTGGTGCCATGAAAAAAGAATTTAATAGACCGATTGCTTTTACAACGGATGTCAATACAGCAGCGTATGGAGAATATGTGGCAGGGGCTGGTAAGGGATTATCTAGTTGTGTCTATTATACAATTGGGACTGGTGTAGGTGCTGGTGCCATTCAAACTGGTTCTTTTATCGAAGGGTTTAGTCATCCTGAAATGGGACATATGATCGTAAAACGCCATCCGGATGATTCATTTGAAGGAAGCTGTCTATTTCATCGTGATTGTTTAGAAGGGATGGCAGCAGGTCCTGCAATCGAAAAACGGGCCGGGAAAAAAGGACAAGAAGTAGCTGAAGATGATCCGATTTGGACTATTGAGGCTTTTTATGTTGCTCAGGCAGCTTATAACACAACCTTGACGCTTGCGCCAGATGTGATAATTTTTGGTGGCGGTGTGATGAAACAGCGCCATATGTTTCCAAAGATCCACCATGAATTTGAGAAATTGGTCAATGGATATGTAAAAACACCACCGTTGGAACAATATATCGTAACACCAGCATTAGAAGAGGATCCGGGAACGATTGGATGTTTAGCATTAGCTAAAAATGAACTACAGAAATTATACTAAAATAGTAGCAAAACATAAGTAAGCAGCTATGGCGAACAATCACATAGCTGCTTACTTTTTTATTTTTTAGCTGTAGTGACAGATTAAAGCATTAACCGCTTATCGTGCATTAACTGAATCTGTATACCAAAAGGATCTTCAACAATACCGTAGGCCCCACTAAAGACATTTTGGCTTAAGGGAGTGATGATTTTTACACGGTCATCTGAGACTAGGCTAGAATAAAATGTTTGTATTTCAGCTAAATCAGCGCTTTGAAGACATAAAGAAAAATTATTGCCAAGCTTAAATGTTTCTGTAGGATTCATTGAATCCTCTGCGATCATAATCTTGGTTTTACCAACTTGTAAAACAGAATGAGAGAGAAAGTGTTTCGTTTCTTCTGTTACATGAAAGCTAGGGTCTTTTTTAGCCATCTGTTCATAGGTTACGACGAATAATTCCTTAGCATCTAAATGCTTTTTATAAAAAGCTAAAGCTTCTCCAGCACGTCCATTCATTGATAAAAATACAGCAATTTCTAAAGTCATCTAAATTCCTCATTTCTTTTATTTTCTTGACACGTTTAGTATACTGTTTAAAAGTATCATAACATGACACTTATAGGAGGAGTTATGAAAAAAGCAGAACGAATCAACGATATGATCCTTTTTCTAGCGGATAAAAATAGTTTCAATTTAAAAGAATTAATGAATAGATATACTATTTCAAAAAGTACTGCATTACGAGATGTACAGTCTCTTGAAGAAATCGGATTGCCCATTTATTCAGAGCTTGGTAGATACGGTAAATATCAACTATTGGATACTCGGATCATTGCGCCGGGTCTATTTACAGAAGGAGAAATTTACGCCTTATATTTCGCTTTATTAACACTAAAAAGTTATCGATCTACACCTTTTAAGATGGAAATCAGTACACTTGAGTTAAAATATAATCAGGTTCTTCCAGCCAAGCTGCAGCAAGAACTTTTAGTAATGAATAAAATCATCTCTCTTGAACAAATCAATCATAGTAACACTAGTTTATTTTTAAAAGACATCGTTCAAGGCATCCTTCGCGAAACGGTTTTTACGATATGCTACATGAAAAATCAAAAACAACAGTCGATGACAGTTCAATTTGTCCAGCTTTCTTCTAAATTTGGCCAATGGTACGCTAAAATCTGGAACTTGGAAACCCGAAAAATTCGAGTGATTCGCTGTGATAAAATCCAAGAGCTAACTGAAACGGATATTTTTGAACCAAGGTTGCTAGAAGAACTATTAAAAGAAACCACAACTTTTTATCAAAAAGATTCATTCATTTCATTTTCAATTGAAGTTGATGAAAAAGGTAAGGATATATTTTCAAAGGAACATTATCCCTCCATGACAATCGAATCCTACCATGAAAATTATCTTATTAAGGGTCAGTACCATGCAGATGAGGAAGACTTTATCACGGACTATTTGCTTCAGTTTGGTCAATCAGTTCTACAGATTGAACCGCTCCACTTACAAAAGAAGATTTCAAAAAGAGCTATTGCTATCGCTGATTATTGGCAACAACTGTAAAGTTGTCTGAAGAGGACAAATAGAAGCAAACATGTTAAGATAATCTCTATACTTACTAAAAGTAAGCTCTATAGATAATAAAAGGATAATTCTAAAGATAAATTGGAAGGATGAGGTTGAATATGCAATACATATTTGAAGAAGGTCAAGCGCAAGGGAAAAAGTTATTATTGCTTCATGGAACTGGCAGCGATGAAACGTCATTATTAGAGATTGCTCATTACTTGGATGAAGGGGCAACTGTACTGTCTTTTCGCGGAACAATCCAAGAAGCTGGAATGAATCGTTTTTTTAAACGGAATGGTTTAAATCAATTTGACTTAGTTAGTTTGGAAGCAGAAAGTGATCGACTGATCCAAGTGATTCTATCTGTTAGTGAAGAAAAAAAGATACCATTGGAAGAGTGGACCATTGTTGGCTATTCAAATGGCGCCAATATTGCAGCTCACATACTTTTGGAGCGTCATTTTGCGATTAAGCAAGCCATTTTGTTTCACCCGATGTCTTTAGGTGTAGACACACAACAATTCTCACTCTCTGATAAAAAATTATGGCTATCAATCAGTGAAAACGATCCAATCATTTCTGCAGAAGCGTTTGATCAGTTAATTCAACAATTGGAAAAACGTCAGGCAAACCTCACGATTACGTCAACAAGTGCAGGACATCAACTAACGATGGATGAAATCAATCAGGCTAAAAAATGGTTGAGTGAACACTAAATAGTGGGTTACTAAGAGCAAAGCGAATCTTTTGTAGCAAGTTAAAAATGATGTTATGCTAGTGATGTAGTATAAATTAACTAGGAGGGATTTTCACATGGCAGATTTAAATGGACGCGTAAATGATGCAAAAGACAAAGTTGAAGGAACAGCTAAAGAAGTTCAAGGTAAAGTAACAGATGATAAAGGCAAAGAGCTTGAAGGCAAAGCGCAATCAGCTTTTGGCGATGTAAAAGACAAAGCTCGTGATGCTGGTGATGATATCAAAGAAGGCACTGAAAAACTAGGCGACAAAATCAAAGAAGGCTTTGAAGATATCAAAGAAAAATTCCATAAACATGATGATAAATAAAAAATAAACATGAGGCGGGAGCAGAAGGAAAACCTTCTGCTCCCGCCGTGTATTCGTATTTAGTGTGTGAACCAAAAGTGAAAATCACTTTTGGTTCACACACTTTTTTAGTTTTTCAATAGTTGTTTCAAAACGGGCATATCATAAACCTCATATTTTTCTTTAAACGCATTGATTTCATTCTCACTAAATTTTTCAGGATCTAACACCAATTCTTCGACAGGTAAAGGACGAGTATTTCTAATTTTTACATCGATCACAACTGGGCGCAGGCTTTTTTTAGCAGCCTCAAAAGCAGGTTCCAATTGGCTGTATTCAGTAATCGTAAAGCCCTGAGCCCCAAGTGCTTCAGCAACTTTGCCAAAATCGGCTCCTCCTAAATAGACTCCGACTAAAGTATACTCTTTCTAGATTTTTGCACCAAATGAAAGCATTTTTCACTTTAGGCGTGGTCATAAAATCATTGGTGTGATAAAGTTAAGGAAAGAAAAGTGTTTGAGGAAGATGGGGTGTTGATCATAACGAATTGGCTGTTATCTTTAGAAGCTTGGCAGCAGGCATTAGTGGGGACAGGTTTTACTTATTTTATGACAGCTTTGGGCGCTGGATTAGTTTTTTTCTTTAAAGAGATCAAAAAAGATATTCTGAATATGATGTTAGGCTTCGCGGCTGGTGTGATGATTGCGGCTAGTTTTTGGTCACTGTTAGATCCTGCAATCAAACAAGCAGAAGAAAATGGTAGTATTGCGTGGCTAGTTGTCAGCTTCGGGTTTGGCTTAGGTGGTTTATTTTTATACATTGCAGATAAAACGTTACCTCATATGCATTTTGGTCCGAACCATGAGAAAGAAGGTCTGCCTAGTCATTTAAAACGGACGATTTTATTAGTATTCTCTATTACATTGCATAATATCCCTGAAGGGTTAGCCGTTGGGGTGGCTTTTGGTGCTGCAAATTCAGCTGATGACCCCAAAAAAGCGGTACTTGCGGCCATTTCTGTGGCGTTGGGGATCGGTATTCAAAATTTTCCAGAAGGTGCCGCTGTTTCTATTCCATTAAGACAAGAAAATTTAAGTCGGAAAAAAGCCTTTCTTTATGGACAGGCATCAGGTATTGTTGAGCCGATTGCAGGAATTATCGGGGCGGTTTTAGTGACCAAAGTGACATTGCTGTTGCCGTATGCTTTGGCATTTGCCGCCGGTGCGATGATTTACGTAGTGGTGGAGGAATTGATCCCAGAAGCGCAACAAACCGTTACAAGTAAACGGCATTTCGCTGTTTTTGGTGTGATGCTGGGCTTTATTATTATGATGATTTTAGATGTGGCCTTGGGCTAAAAAACATCCAACCTTAATGAATGAGGTTGGATGTTTTTTTATTTGGTTTATAAGATTCGTTCAAACGGATCTAAGCTAATCCCTTTTTCTAAAACAATTTTCGCATATTCTTGTGCAGAAAATAAAGAGTGGTCTTTATAATTTCCGCATTCTTTAGCAGAAACTGCAGGAACAAAATCAGTTTCAGCAATAAAATTCAAGACTGTTACTAAAGCATCGCGGATTTCTTTTGGCGAATGCTCATTCCACATAATCATATAAAAACCAGTACGACAACCCATTGGTGAGATATCGATGATGCCCTCTAAGTGATCGCGTAAGTTCACTGCTAACAAATGTTCTAATGTATGAACCGCAGCTGTTGGTAATTCATCTTCATTTGGTTGTAAGAAACGTAGATCGTATTTTTCGATCAACGCTTCACCATTTTTTTCAGTACCCGCTAAACGAACATAAGGCGCTTTAACGGTGTTGTGATCTAATTCAAAACTTTCAACACGTGCCATAAGTATTCACTCCTTCAAATTAAGTAAATGTCGCTTTTAACTATAACAAAATACCTTGGAATGTCAATAGATTCAGGTAGCATGATCGATGTTTTAAGCATTTTGCTTGGCAAAGATCTTTCCTAATTTTTTTAATAACTCAGGTGCATCCTCTTGGTCCATCACTACTTCGATCCATTGCATTCTTTCTGTATCGTTTCGAGCGGTCTTCATAACTTCATCAAGTTCAAGTTCAGTGAAAACTTTGTACGTTGCAACAGTTTGTTCGGTTCCGCCAAAGACGAAAGGTAGTTTTTGATAATCCCACATTGGAATATCATTGTATTGTTCTGTGGCACCATGGATTTCCCGTTCAACAGTATAGCCGTTGTTATTGATTACAAAGACAATCGGTGCAAGTTTCTCTCTGATAGCAGTTCCTAGTTCTTGAACGGTTAATTGCAATGAACCGTCGCCGATAAATAATAGATGGCGACTGGCTTTATTTGCAAGTTGACTCCCTAAAGCAGAGGGGAAGGTATAGCCAATCGAGCCCCATAAAGGTTGACCAATAAAATTTACGGCTTTTTTTAGCGGCACATTTGTTAAACCAAAGAAAGAAGTTCCCTGTTCGCCAATGATCGTATCACCAGAAATCAAAAACTCTTCCACCATTTTCCAGAACTGTTTTTGTGTTAAGTTTTCGTCGGTTATGACTAGGTTTTCGGTTCGTTTTACTGGAATTATTTCTCCTGTAAATCTGGAGAAAGAGAGTGTGGCTAAAGCAGAAACAAAACGGTCTAGCTGAACTTTTTCTTGTTGCTCTCCGTAAAATAAGACTTCGGTACTACCAATTGAGATAACTTGTTGATCGGTAAAGCCAAAACTAAAGCCTGAAGTTGCGGAATCAGTCAATTTTACGCCTAAAAGTAACACTAAATCAGCCGTATCAACACGGCTCTTAAGGGGCTCATCTGTTGTTGAACCAGTGTATGTGCCTAAATAATGGGCATCATCCTCATTAAAAGCACTTTTTCCCAGTGGTAGCGTCGTAATCGGTAAGTTAAATTTTTGAATAAAGGCATCTAATTGCTGTTCTATATGGTAGCTTAAAATCTCATGCCCTGCGATGACAACCGGACATTGAGCTTGTTGTAAGGCCTGTTCCACTTTGGTTAAAATGGCAGCTTCAACAGCTGTTAATTGTTCTGCTTGCGAGTTTAACTTACTTTGAGGTTTGCTGACTGTGATTGTCGCAATATCGATCGGTAAATTAATATAAACTGGCCGTTTTTCAGTTATCGCAATCAGTAAAACGCGATCGATCTCAGTTAAGGCATTGTTTGCCGTTAAATGAGCGATGCCTGCGGTTACTTCTTCATGCATTTTTTCAAAACGGAGAAAATCACCATCACCTAAAGTATGATGAACAAGTTTTTTACTTGCTTGAACAGCTGTTGTAGGTGAGCCGACAATTTCGATAACAGGCACATTTTCAGCAAAACTCCCCGCCAAACCATTGACAGCACTTAATTCTCCAACACCAAAAGTTGTCACAAATGCAGAAATCCCTTTAGTGCGGGCGTAGCCATCAGCCATATATGCGGCATTTAATTCATTCGCATTTCCGATCCATTCAAGATCTTCTCTGGCAGTGACATGGTCTAAAAATTGTAAGTTATAATCGCCAGGAACACCGAATATTTCATCTATCCCTAATTCTTTTAAACGATCTAATAAATAATCCGCTACAGTGTACATCTGATCATCCTCTTCATAAAAATTACTTGCTAAGACAGTATAAATCTCTAAAAAAAATTAGTCGACTAAGTTGCACAGATCCTAAGAAAGGCATTAAAGAACAATTTGAAATGTATTACCGAACATTTCCTGAAAATAAAGCAAAATCCTTTTACTTCCTATGTAGTAAACGCCAATATTATGGTAAAATAGAAAAAGCAACTTTCTTCAGGAATTTGAGAGGAGATTAATAAGTATGAAAAAAAAGTATAATGTTGCCGTGGTAGGCGCAACTGGTGCAGTAGGCACTAAAATGATCGAAATGTTGGAAGAAACCTCATTACCATTGAATCAGGTGAAACTTTTGGCTTCAAAACGTTCTGCGGGAAAAGAAGTAACGTTTAAGGGCGAGACCCTTGTAATCGAAGAGTTAGTACCTGACTCATTTGCAGGTGTGGATCTTGCTTTATTTAGTGCAGGTGGCAGTATTTCAAAACAATATGCGCCAGAAGCGGTTAAACGGGGAGCCGTTGTTGTCGATAATACAAGTCATTACAGAATGGACCCGGAAGTTCCTTTAGTGGTACCAGAAGTCAATCCACATGCGCTAAAGCGTCACAAAGGAATTATCGCTAACCCAAATTGCTCGACGATCCAGATGATGGTGGCGCTTGAACCAATTCGTCAAGCCTATGGATTAGACCGTTTGATTGTTTCGACTTATCAAGCAGTTAGTGGAGCAGGTATCCATGCAATGGAAGAGCTAAAATCACAAGCGCTAGCCTATATCGATGGTACACCAGCTGAACAATTAACGGCTGAGATATTACCTAGCGGTGGTGACAAGAAGCATTATCCAATCGCATTCAATGCCTTACCTCAGATAGATGTCTTTGCAGAGGCTGATTACACGTATGAAGAGTGGAAAATGATCAATGAAACGAAAAAAATCATGGAAGACGATAGTATTAAGGTCGTTGCGACTTGTGTACGGATTCCTGTTTTATCAGGTCATTCTGAATCAATCTATATTGAAGTCAAAGAAGCTGGCTCTGATGTGAGCAAAATCAAAGAATTGATTGCCAATGCGCCAGGAGCTGTTTTACAAGATGATCCAAGTCAACAGCTCTATCCGCAAGCCTTAACAAGTATCGATCGGAAAGAAACCTTTGTAGGCCGAATTCGTCAAGATATTGATATCGATAAAGGCTATCATATGTGGGTCGTTTCAGATAACTTGTTAAAAGGTGCGGCTTGGAATTCAGTTCAAATTGCTGAGACTTTGCATGAGATGGATTTGGTGAGAGTATAACGGAACATTGTTACCATGTATTATCTAGCTTCGTGGGCTAGTCTCTCGGAAAAAAGATAAATGATGAATGAGGCAAAAAGCGTCACAAACATATTTTCCTGTCAAGGCTGAGCGAGCTCTTTCAGCTTTTAATGTCATCTAGCTGCACAAATCAATCCTTAGGAAAATAGATAAATTGTCAGTGAAACAAAGAACGTTTCAATGCCATTTTCCTAATTTTCTACAGGATCAAGCGATTTGTTCCGCTTTTAAATTAGGAGGTAAGTAAGTATGAATTTAGAAAATGCAACGATAATTACAGCAATGGTCACCCCTTTTGATGAAAGCGGCGCAATCGATTTTGCAAAGCTGCCTCAATTAGTAGACCATTTGCTTGATCATCATACAGAAGGAATTATTTTAGCTGGCACGACCGGAGAGTCACCAACGTTAACGCATGATGAAGAGATTGAGTTATTCAATGAAGTGATTCGTTTGGTTGATGGACGAGTGCCGATCATCTGTGGTGTGGGAACCAATGATACTCGAGATTCTGTTGAATTTGTGCAGGAAATCTCTGCAATTAGAGGAATCGATGCTGGCTTGGCGGTTGTTCCTTATTATAATAAACCGAATCAAGAAGGTTTGTATCAACATTTTAAAGCGATCGCTGAAGCAAGTGATTTGCCGATCATATTGTATAACGTTCCGGGAAGAACGGTGGCAAGTCTTGATGTAGCGACAACTTTACGCTTAGCTGAATTGGATAATATCATTGCAATCAAAGAATGTTTTGGTTTAGATGCGTTAACTGAGTTGGTAGAAAAGGCGCCAAAAGACTTTTTAGTGTATACTGGAGAAGACTCCTTAGCTTTTTCAATAAAAGCAATAGGCGGACAAGGGGTAATTTCAGTAGCTAGCCATGTGTTCGGCACTGAAATGTACGATATGTTCCAAGCGCTAGATCACGGAGAAATCAAACAAGCTGCAAGCATTCAGCGTCAGTTACTACCTAAAATGAATGCCTTGTTCTCAGTACCGTCTCCAGCTCCTGTAAAAGCAGTGTTGAACCAAATGGGGATTTCCGTTGGTGATTTACGTTTACCTCTTGTACCATGTACTTCTGAAGAAAAGGCGAAAATTTTAAGCATACTGGATCTTTGATTCAGTATGAGAATATAGAGAGGTGAAATGAGTGAGTACAATAAAAATCGTTCCCTTAGGCGGCGTTCGTGAAAATGGTAAAAATATGTACATCGCAGAAGTGGAAGATGAAATTTTTGTACTGGATTGTGGATTAAAATATCCAGAAAATGAGCTATTAGGGATTGATGTGGTAATTCCCGATTTTACGTATTTGGTGGAAAATATTGACCGTGTTGCAGGGATTTTCTTAACACATGGTCATGCCGACGCAATCGGAGCATTACCGTATCTTTTATCGAAAGTTCATGTACCAGTATTTGGTACGGCATTAACGATCGAGTTAGCAAAATTAAACGTAGGAGATCATGCAGATTCAAAAGATTTTAATGATTTCCACGTAGTCGATGCTCATACAGAAATCGACTTTGAACATGCTACGATCAGTTTTTTCCGCACAACACACACGATTCCGGATTCAATCGGAATCAATTTAAAGACCAAAGAAGGCAATATTGTTTATACAGGGGATTTCAAGTTTGATCAAAGTGCGATCCCGATGTATGAAACGGATTTTGGTCGCCTGGCAGAAATTGGCAGAGAAGGGGTTTTAGCATTACTAAGTGACTCATCTAATGCTGAAAATGCGGCTCAAGTTGTTTCTGAATTACAGATTGCAGACGAAGTCTTCGATACGATTCGTTACTGGGAAGGTCGTATCATTGTAGCTTGTGTAGCAAGCAATCTTCAACGTGTGCAACAAGTTTTAGATGCAGCACATCGTTCTAATCGTAAAATTGTTTTAACAGGTCAAGACTTCCAGCGTATTATTAATACAGCAATCAAATTGGATAAACTAAAATTACCAAGTGAAGAGTTGATTATTAATGTAAAAGATATGAAAAAATATCAAGCAGATCAGCTAGTGATTTTAGAAACTGGAACAATGGGCGAACCAATCAAGTCACTACAAAAAATGGCAAATGGAACACATCGCGTGATCAAAATCAAAGAAGGCGATTTGGTGTACATTACAACAACGCCGACCACTGCGATGGAAACAGCTGTTGCTAAGACAGAAGATATCGTTTACCGTGCAGGTGGTGTAGTGAAACAGATTTCTGATAATATGCGTGTTTCAGGTCATGCAAGTCCCAATGACTTACAGCTGATGTTGAATTTGATGAAACCTAAATATTTTGTTCCAATTCAAGGTGAGTATCGTCAATTAGCTGCTCATGCCGATTTAGCCCATGAGCTAGGTATCCCATACAAAAACATTTTTATTACTGGACGAGGAGATATTCTTGAATACAGTAAACAAAAAATGAATGTTGCTGGGAGTACAACGGCTGATAATATCATGATTGATGGTATTGGTGTGGGGGATATAGGAAATATTGTCCTTCGTGATCGTAGAATCTTATCTGAAGATGGTATTTTTGTAGCAGTTGTTACGATCAATCGTCGTGAAAAACGCATTGTTTCACCTGCTAAAATCACTTCAAGAGGCTTTGTTTATGTTAAAACAAGCAAGGACTTGATGAAAGAAAGCAGCAGTATTGTAACGGAAATCGTTGAAAAACATCTTGAAAGTAGCGATTTTGAATGGAGCAAATTAAAACAAGATATCCGCGAGCAATTGAGCCGTTACTTGTTTGAACAAACAAAACGGCGTCCTGTGATCCTTCCAGTGATTATGGAAGCAACACAACGCAAAGGACGTAAAGCAGCAAATTAGTCAATCAATCACTCAGTTAGCTATTATGACTGAGTGATTTATTTGTTTAATCATGAAAATGACTATTTTTTTACAGAAACTGATTTTTTAGTTAAAATGAAGTGATGAAGTTATCTAGCTTAGCAGGCTAACTCTTCGGGAAAAAGATAAAAATAGTTTGTGGTAAAAAGCACCACAATCGATTTTTTCTATTTTCCTGTCAGAGTTGAACGAGCCTGCTATGCTTTTAATGTTATCTAGCTTCAAGAGCTAGCACTACGCTCTGCTTCGATCTCATCAATTCCTAAGCGCTAAAGCGCTAAGGATTGAAGGTCTCGGGAAAAAGATAAAAACTAAATGAGGCAAAAAGCACCTCAGTTATTTTTCCTATTTTCCTGTCAAGGCTAAACGAGCTCTTTCAGCTTTTGCTTTGAAACACAGTGAAAGAAAAGAACTGATGTTGAAACGTACAAGGTGAAGCGAATCGGAACGTTGCTACCATTGTAAAATAAGGAGGGAAGTTCATGGAGAAGAAACAAGAAACACGTTGGATCAAATTTCTTGGTGGTAAAAATTTATTATTCACGTTAGTTGCCTTGTTATTACTTGGTGCAGTGATTTTTATTTTTCATCAAGTTGGTTTTATTTTCGGACCGATCGGTGTGATATTTAAAACGATTATTGGTCCAACAATTTTAGCATTGATTTTATATTATTTATTTAATCCAGTGGTCAATTGGCTGGAAAAACATAAAGTAAAACGTGTTTATGGCGTTTCGGCTATCTTTGTTGTATTGATCACGTTGATCGTTGTGGGAATCATTCTGGTTGTTCCGATTTTGCAAAAACAAGTTGATGGATTAGTAGAAAGTTTTCCGCAGTATATGAACGATCTAAACAAGATGGTCACAGATTTTTTCCATAACTCTGCATTAGAAAAACCGTTAGCCAATGCGTTAGATGGTATTCAAAAATGGTTCGATAATGTCTCAGATGGAATTGGTAGTTACTTTAGTAAGGCAGTGGAAGGTGCATCTACCGTATTTTCTACGTTAACAGGTTTTGCTTTAGTGATGGTGACCGCACCGATCATTACTTTTTTCTTGTTAAAAGATGATCAAAAATTTTTCAGCTTTGTTCTGAAGATTCTACCGCCTCGTTTTAGAAATGATGCCAAAGAAATCGGCGCAACCATGAGCAGTCAGGTTGGAGCCTATTTAAAAGGTCAGATTCTCGTTTCAATTTCGATTGGTATTTTAACGTTTATCGGTTTCTGGCTGATCAAGGTTCCATATTCTGGGACATTGTCGATCATTGTTGGTGTGACAGCTGTGATTCCCTACATTGGACCAGTAATTGCCTTTATTCCAGCGGCAATCGTTGCTTTGATGGTTTCTTTTGGGATGTTTATCAAAATGACGGTCGTCTGGATGATTGTTCAAATGTTGAACGGTCATTTGATATCACCTCAAGTGATGGGGAAAAAACTAGTTGTTCATCCATTAACGATCGTGATCGTATTATTAGTAATGGGAGATTTATTAGGGATGTTCGGCCTTATTTTTGGTATTCCAATTTATGCGATCGCTAAAGTGTTGGTTACTTATATATTTCGTAAATTCAAGCAACGCTATAATCAATTTTATGGCGATAGCGGTGAATATGAAGATACTGAATTTTCAAAAGAAGAATATCTTGATGAATAGTTAAAAGAGTACAAGTGAGTGGAGATCATTCAGCCAGTATATGCTTGAAAAGGAATCCACATGCTTGTTCTCTTTTTTTCTAAAAAATCGTATCTTTTGTAATACTTTTTTTTAGGCGTTACAATTTAATCAACAGGAAAATAACATGTACATAAGGAGGGAAGTATATGAAACGATTACTGAAACTTATTTTTATGCTGGTCATCGCGCTATTGTTTATTGGAACATTAGGGGTACTCAGTCAGCTGATCGATATTCCTTGGTTGACCGATCAAGTAGACTCACTTTTATACAGCTATCCTGGGGGAAGATCTCTTTTTGAAGGTATTTTACTCATTTTAGGGGGACTTTTGCTTCTTAGTCTGATCATTGTTCTTTCCGTATCAGGACGAAGAAAGCATTTAGTAGTGAAATCTGGTAAAGATCGAATCGACATCCCGAAAAGTACAGTAATCCAAATCGTAGAAGATACCTATAGTACGATTATTCACCCAGATAAAACGAAGTTGACTGTTAAAATCAAAGGCAAACAAAAAGTTGCTGTCAACGTCAGAGTCGATGTTAGAAGCAAAGAACGCTCTCGTCCGTTGGCAGAAGAAATCAAGGAACAATTACAACAATCATTGTCAGTTGCACTGGAATCGATTGATAGCCGAGTAACTGTTCAATTAAGAGAAAAAGATCCAATAGAAACAGGGGCATTCAGTAAAAAACAATCACGGGTGATTTAGGAGGGACAAGCCATGGATCAAGAGAAAAAAGATTATTGGATGAACGAGCTGAAACCCTATCGTTTTCGGATAATTTGGACGACGGTATTTTTCTTACTCGCATTGCTTTTGCTGTGGATCGGTTTTGGTAAGACACTTGTCTTGTTGATTTTTGCAGCAATCGGCTATATTATCGGAAAAATGCGGGATGAAGATTTAGATATTTATTCCTTGATAGACTCAGTCAGGTCTATACTCGGAATTTAAAAAATAAGGTTAAGGAGTGAACGCAAATGACAGAAGCAGGACAAAATAATTCAAGTGCTTTAAAAACAAAGTTGACATTTGATGATGTAGTCATCAAAAAAATCGTAGGTGTTGTAATATCTGATAGTGATGGTATTTTAGGCTTGAGCGGTAATCTTTTTACTGATTTTGCTGATCGTTTTAGAGACAACGAAGATGTGACGAAAGGGATCGGTGTTGAAGTTGGTACCAAACAAGTGGCTGTTGACGTATCCGTGATCTGTAAGTATGATGTAGCGATCTCAGACGTTTTTGATGTTACCGTTGGAAAAGTTAAAGAAGCGATCAAACATATGACGGGCTTAGAGCTAGTAGAATTTAACATGAATGTCGATGACGTTATGACAAAAGAGCAATATTTAGAAAAATATCGTGGTAAAGATAGCGAAGAAAATAAGGAAGACAACTAGTCGATTTTTTTAATTTGTGCATTCTAATGAGACAACAACAAAATCAATGAGGTTGGGACGGAAACTTTTGAGATGTAGTTAGTGATTTTTTTGCTCCCACTCTTTATTCGGATTTTATGTAATAGGCCATAACTCATAGAGTTATGGTCCTTATTACGTGGATTTTTTAAATAGAAACATTTTCTACATGGAGTAAAAAACGCTTGATATCGAGCCCAGCTTGTTCAGAACTACCTGAATAACCAGTCAATTTTCCGTTCTTACCGATTACTCGATGACAAGGAACGATGATCGGAATCGGATTTTTACTATTTGCCTGACCAATTGCTCGAACAGCTTTTGGCGAATCAACAGCTTGAGCAATATCTAAATAGCTACGAGTCTCACCGTAAGGGATTTGATAAAGAGCTTTCCAAACATTTCTCTGAAATTTAGTGCCACCTTGAATAGATAAAGGGACAGTAAAACACGTGCGTTGACCAGCAAAATATTCTGTCAGTTCTTTAGCAGCGTGTTCTGTAATTTGATTTGTTTGATGCTGTTTTAGTTCAGAAAAAGAGATAGTAGTTAGACCTTCATGATCGGCATCTAACCAAATAGAGCCAAAAGGGACATTAAGTTTCATTATTTTCTCCTTTATTGTGTGGTTACTTTATTATACTTCATCTGGAAGTGTGGTACTATATTTTTATATATAGAATTTGGGGGCGATAGAATGGAAGAAATCGTCATCTTTCACACGAATGATTTACATTCACACCTAGAAAATTGGCCTAAAATCAGAAGATATTTACGCACTCAAAAAGCACAATATGAGTTAGCAGGTAAAGCAGTTCTGACCGTGGATTTAGGCGATTTTGTCGATCGTTGGCATCCATTGACAGAAGCTACTGATGGTCAAGCAAATGTAGAATTGATGAATGAGATCGGTTATGATGCCGCTACAATCGGCAATAATGAAGGAGTAGGGAATTCTAAAGAGCAGCTGAATCATTTATATGATCATCGCAATTTTGATGTATTATTAGGAAACTTGTTCGATTTAAAAACCGGTCAAGCACCTGACTGGGCAAGCCCTTATAAAATTATAGAAACTAAGTGTCATACAAAGATTGGTTTGATTGCTTTAACAGCGCCATTTCCTTTAACGTATCGACCAAATGGCTGGGATATTCGATCTACGAAAGAGACCTTACCAGTATTGATCAGAGATGTTCAGCCCCAATGTGACGTACTTGTTTTAATGAGTCACTTGGGGATTGATGAAGATATTAAAATCGCCAATCAATTTCCCGAAGTCAATGTATTACTAGGTTCACATACGCATCATTTATTTAAACAAGGGGAAAAAATCAATCATACACAACTTTCTGCTGCTGGTAAATTTGGCTATTATATTGGCGAGGTTCATTTAAGCATTGAAAATGGTAGGATCATTCATAGTGAAGCCAAAGCGATCCCAACTAGTGATTTGCCGCTAGTATCAGAAGACCAACGAGAAAGTGATGACTATTTGGCGTTAGGTCATCAGTTGTTGAAAGCCAAAAAAATTGCTGAAATAAATCAACCATTGCTGGTTAATTTAAATGCTGAACAACCGTTGATGGTAACGACCTTAAAAGCGATAAAAGAAAAAGGCCAGACAGAAGCTGCAATTTTAAACAATGGCCTATTTTTATCTGATATTCCAAAAGGAATCGTGGACGCAGACCAACTTCATGAAAGTCTGCCTCATCCAATGCATTTGATTCGGGTGACTTTATCTGGGACAGAATTACTTCGAATGATCCGAGAGATGGAAAAAAATCGCAATTATCTAAGAAAGTTTCCGATTACTGGAATGGGTTTTCGAGGTAAAGTTTTTGGAGAGCTTTACTATGATGGCATAACGTATGAGGTGCAAAAGCAACAAGTGCTGTGGCAAAATCGACCAATCGAGCCGCTGGGTGAATACACCTTCACAACTGTCGATCACTTCATGTTTATTCCGTTTTTCCCAACGATCGAGCTTGCAGGTAAGGTGGAGTTTATTTTCCCAGAATTCCTCCGAACAGTTTTAGGAAACTACTTGAAGACGCACTACCCAATCCAATAAAAACAAGGTATAATAAACTCTAGGCGGTGAAAAAATGACAGAAAAAGTAAATAAACCATACAAATCAGCGAAACCAGCTAAACATAAAGAAGAACCAACAGCAACGTTAACAGAAGAGATCACAGCTGTCCTTGAAGAGATAAAAGAAGAACCTGTCAAAGAAAAGAAAAAAGGTGAAGTTGTCACACTTGTTGACGATGTTCATGTAACGATCGGCGAACGCCAATATCTTTTGGTGAAGAATCATCGTGAAGCTTTTGACGGCGAGCGCTTGGGCGAGCGTTTTAGTGATGTTCTTTCCAGATATGATTACATTGTCGGTGATTGGGGATATGACCAGCTTCGATTAAAAGGTTTTTTTAACGAGTCAAATCGGAAGGCGGCTCCTGAGCAAAGAATCGATACATTAGAAGATTATTTATATGAGTATTGTAATTTTGGTTGTGCTTATTTTGTGATTGAACGAGTAGGTGGTAAACGAGAAAAACAACAAACTCGCCGTAAGAAACCAACTAAAAAGCCAGTCCATCAAAATCAAGCACATACAGAAGAGAAACGAGTTCCAGTCAACAATAAAACCAAACCAGTGATAAAAAACCGTAAAGAAAATGAACCCCAAAAAGCAGTCATTGGTAAGCCAAAAAGTGAGGCTGCTAAAGGTCGCTCATTTACTATTCGTCAACGTGAGGAGTAATCATTTGTGGAAAAACAGTATCAAGGGTATTTAATTGATTTAGATGGTACGATTTACCTAGGAAAAGAAGTGATTCCAGCAGGTAAACGCTTTGTTGAACGGCTACAGGAATTAGCGTTACCATTTCTTTTTGTGACCAACAACACGACTAAAACACCAGAAGCGGTAGCCGAGCGATTAGCGCAAGAATTTGATATCCATGTTTCAGCTAAAACAGT
Source organism: Enterococcus rotai (assembly GCF_001465345.1). Classification (NCBI taxonomy): domain Bacteria; kingdom Bacillati; phylum Bacillota; class Bacilli; order Lactobacillales; family Enterococcaceae; genus Enterococcus; species Enterococcus rotai. The sequence goes on from NZ_CP013655.1 coordinate 2,597,173, forward strand.
CTATACTGCCAGTCTTGCAACGATCGACTATATGAAAGAGCAAGGCAAAGGTAACCGCGTTTATGTGATCGGGGAATCTGGATTAGTCGATTTGATATTATCGGCTGGTTTTGTTTGGGATGAAGAGACACCAGATTATGTGGTAGTTGGTTTGGATACCGATATTAATTATGAAAAATTTGCAACGGCGGCCTTGTGTATCAGAAACGGTGCGACGTTTATCGGTACAAATCCTGATAAAAGTATTCCAACTGAGCGTGGCTTATTACCTGGAGCCGGCTCATTTATTTCATTAGTTCAAACAGCAACACAAACAGATCCGATCATGATTGGAAAACCAAATGCAATTATTATGAAGGAAGCCTTGAAAGTGATGCAACTAGACAAAGAACAGGTGGTAATGGTTGGTGATAACTATGAAACGGATATTCAATCGGGCCTTCAAAATGGGATTGATAGTTTATTAGTTTTATCTGGCTTTACAGCAAAATCAGCAGTTCCTAGTTTACCTGAACAGCCAACCTATGTTGTCGATTCGCTAGATGAATGGATTTTTTGAGATGAGAAGGAAAGAGCAAAGCTGGATTTGGCGTGAGCGCGCTGGAATCGTCTGTTTGATTTTGACGATCATCTCTTTGAGTATTACGTTAACCATTAATTTTCGACCATTGTATAGGATCGATATCGAGCTGCTAAATATTTTAGATTATGTTTCACTTGATAAAGCAGACTTGTTAAAAAATTATGGAGAATTGATGTCCTATCTAAACAATCCATTCAATCAGACGCTGCAATTATCAGATTTTCCTGTATCAAAAAGTGGTGCCTTTCATTTTTATGAAGTCAAAAGACTTTTTCTACTCTGTTACGGCGTACTGATTGTTACGATAATTCCTAGCGGATTCTTTATTAAGCGTTTGATCAAGGATAAACGAGTGTGGCGCTTGATTCGTCCATTCCAATGGGGAATGATCATTCCTGTGATTTTTGGAACAGTCATGGCCATTGGTTTTGATCAATTTTTTGTGGCTTTTCACGGTGTGTTTTTTAATAATGATGACTGGTTGTTTGATCCTGTGACTGATCCGATCATCAACGTGTTGCCAGAAACATTTTTTATGCATTGCTTTATTTTCTTTTTTGTTTTACTAGAATTATTTTTCTTGATTGGTATCCTTTTTGGGAAACGAGAATTAAAAAAAATGTAGTTACTAGAAGTAGACTGTAAAGTTTGCTTCTATTTTTTTTATGTAGGTGGCTTTATAATATTCTTTTACTGAATGATAGAGTAAAAAAAGTGAAGATTTGACATTTTAAACAGGTGCCTTTATAATATAAAACAGGTACCTGATTTATATTTTTTAATGGAGGAATCGATTATGGAAGAACAATCATTGATGGAACAGTTTCTAAGATTACAAGGGATGATGCAAAGATATTTTATGAAACGTCGTAGAGAACATGGACCTTTTGGAAATCCTCATCGAGGACAAGGCAGAGTTTTAAGCTTGCTAAAACTCAAACCTGAAACAACCCAAAAAGAATTGTCTTATTTGTTGGATATGCGCCCTCAATCGTTAGGGGAATTGCTAGCTAAACTAGAAAAAAATGGGTACATTAGCCGAGAACCGCTTGAAAGCGATCGCCGTGTAATGGTGATCCGTTTAACTGAAGCTGGTATGGCAGCAGCTGATAATAACGATCAAGAAGAAGCAACAATCTTTGATGTATTGACTGAGTCAGAACAAGAATCGTTTAAAATCATCATAAGCAAACTACTTGATGCTTTGGAATCTGAGATACCAGAAGAAGAACGTGGTTTTAAAGGACACCATATGCACGGTCGGGGTAGACATGGTGGTCCACGACACGGTTTTAATGATGGAAAAATGGGACGTGACTTTGATCCACGGGAGATGTTTGGTGGACCTGGTTTTCCTAAAAATGGAAAATTTGGGTTTGACCTATCAAAAGAAGCGACTGATGAGGAAGATGATGGGTTTAGTGATTTTTAATAAATAGCGATAAAAATCAGCATAGGCTAGGACAGAAGTGTTTACTTCTAAGCGTTGAGAATGGCACTTGTGATCCAGCTAGATGTTTGTAATTAGTATGTGAGACAAAAGTGATTGATCCTTTTGTCTCACATTTTTTAATTTTTTATCTAGTTTCTATAACTAGATTGAATGTTTTTGGAAAAAATGTTAAACTGTTTTAGTAAGTAGAAGGAGGGGTCTTGTGAATGAAATAAAATCCTCTTTACGAGTTTGGGGAGAAGAGTTAGTAGACGTCCATTTGCCAAGATGGCATGAACTACCTGAATTAGAACTATACATGGATCAGGTAATCACTCTTGTAGAGCGATACTTATCTCCAGTTATTTTAAAAGAAAAACATACATTGTTGACTTCATCAATGGTCAATAATTATGTTAAGTTGGGCTTGATCCCGGCGCCTAATAAAAAACGCTATAATCAAAAGCACTTAGCTTTTTTGATTGCAATCACGTTATTAAAACAAGTACTGACGATCCCAGAAATCAAGCAGGGCATCCTTTATCAAGGCGCAGCTGTTGGAATTCGAGAAGCGTATAATTTGTTTTGTGAAGAACAAGAAGCGGCGATTGCTGTTGTGGTTGCACAAGCTTTAGGGAATGAATCTGTGGCGGCATTTGATCAGCCAATACCTGTAGAATTTTTGATTGTAAAAGGTGCAACATTGTCATTTGCAACGAAATTATTTACTGAAAAGGTTATTGAGTTAGCACAAAAAAACTTAAAAGAAGATGAGGAACAATCGAATGAATAAAGAAAAAATTGCTCTATTAGTAGACTCAGGAACAGATGTACCACAAGAATTAGTGGAACAATATGGCATGTATATGATTCCGTTACAAATTATCTATAAAGATCGTATCTATACTGATAAGGTAGATATTACACCAGAAGAAGTATATGAACGTTTACCGATTGAAATTCCCAGCACTTCTTTACCAGATGGCGAAACGATCACTAAGATTTTTGAAAAAATTAAAGCAGATGGTTATGAAAAGTTACTGGCTGTTACGATTTCTAGTGGATTGAGTGGAACATTTAACGTGGTACGATTGATTGCAGAAGATTTTGAGGGGTTAGAGACCTTTGTTTTAGATACAAAAAATATTGGGATCGGCAGTGGTCTCCAAGCGATTGAAGCAGCAAAATTGATTGAAGCAGGTCATTCGTGGGATGAGCTTAAAACGAAATTAAGAAATGATGTAAAAAAAGCCAAAGTCTTTTTTAATGTAGCAACATTAGAATATTTGCAAAAAGGTGGACGAATTGGGCTAGTAGCTTCAATCTTAGGAAATGCGTTAAAACTAAATCCAATCATCTCATGTAATGGTGAGGGTGTCTATCACACTGTAGCAAAAGCGCGTGGTAGAAAGAAAAGCCTAGATAAAACCTTTGAATTAGTCAAGGCGTTTATTGGAGAGCATCAGAAGTTTGTATTGGCGGTAGCGCAAGGACAAGCTGTAGAAGAAGCGGAAGCTTTTTATGAAAAGTTGAAAGCAAACTTCCCTCAGGCAGAAAAAATTTATTTTGGAACGATTAGTCCTGCCTTAGTCGTTCATACTGGACCAGGACTATTAGGAATCGGTATCCAGCTTTTAGATTAAAAAATCAATACCAACAAAGGGGCGTTTAATAAATGCTTTTTGTTGGTATTTTTTTTATTTACCTCTTATCATTATGTTTATCAATCAAATTGAGATATTACTCATTAAACTTTCTCTCAATTTTAGTTGAAAATATCACGGAAACTTTCATGAATGTGATAATCTATTTACAATAAAGTGAAGGGAGGGAAATCTATGAAAAAAGCAATTTCAGAATGTCTTGGAACTTTTATTTTAGTTTTCTTTGGTACAGCAACCGCAGTTTTAGGTGGTGGGATCGAAGGGATCGGTACGACGGGGATCGCTTTAGCTTTCGGTTTGACGATCATTGCAGCGGCTTACAGCATTGGTACAATTTCAGGTGCACATTTGAATCCAGCAGTTTCATTAGGAATGTGGGTCAATAAACGAATTTCTACAATGGACTTACTTTATTATATTGTAGGACAAATCGTTGGTGGTTTGATCGCGTCATTTGCGTTGTTATCTATTTTAAATGCTTCTGGCAAAGAGACAACAAACTTAGGCCAAAATGCTTTTGGTGATTTAAGTGCTTTTGGTGCTTTAACGGTAGAAATTATTTTAACCTTTATTTTTGTTTTAGTTATCATGACTGTAACGAGTGCTAAAAAAGGCAATGCGAAACTTGCAGGCATTGTCATTGGTTTGACGTTAACAATGATTCACTTAGTTGGTATTCCACTAACTGGTACATCTGTTAACCCAGCCAGAAGTTTAGCGCCAGCGATTTTTGTTGGCGGTGAAGCATTATCTCAAGTTTGGGTATTTATTGTAGCTCCGCTAATTGGTGGTCTACTTGCAGCTTTAGTCGGCAAATACTTACTTGATACTGAAGACTAAAAGCAGTCTAAAAAACACTTGCCTGATAAAAAATTGTCAGGTAAGTGTTTTTTAGGTTTTACATATTTTTCATGCCTGTTTGGTAATGATCGAATAAAGGATCAGATAAAGTGAAGGTAAAGGTATCTCTGTCAACATGACCAACTACTTTGGGACTATGATAAAGTTCAATCAGAAATTGAGCCATCTCTTTTGCGGTATGGAAGGTTGAAAAAGCTTTAGTGTAGTCATAAGACTGCGAACCATTTGCTATTTGTGCGAATTCAGTTTCTGTCGCTGCAGGTGCTAAGACTTTCGCTTTTAAAGGAGCTCCTTTTGCTTGTAACTCTAAAGCAAGTCCTTCGGTAAAAGCACTGACATAAAATTTAGTTGCACAATAAGTGACTGCATTCGGAACATTTTTATACCCGCCAGCAGATGAAAGGTTAATCAATTGGGCATTTTCTACATTTTCATAGTCTGTAACATATAGCGTAGAAAGTAACGTCAATGCTTCAACGTTCAGCTGCAACATTTGGGCTACGTTATCTAAATCTTGTTTTGCTACGTTATGGTAATAACCAAAGCCGGCATTATTAATCCAAGTCTCGATAGCATATTTTTTTAAATCAGCATATAAGGTCAGAACAGATTCTCTTTGTGATAAATCGGCAACTTTGACTATGACCTCTAAATCAGGAAATTCTGATACAATTGCTTGTTTTAATTGATCAAGCCGCTCTTTTCTTCGAGCAATCAAAATCAAATTCTTTCCTAGTTTGCTAAACGCTTTTGCTGCTTCCAATCCTATTCCTGAACTAGCTCCTGTGATTACGGTATACTTCATAAATTTTTCCTCCTAATACTTTATTTTGATGGTACAATCAAAGTATAGGGATTAGAGTAGACTCTATAGCAAGCATAAAATAAATAAGGAGTGAAAACGTGTATACAATCAGTGAATTCTCTAAAAAAATTGGTATTAGTGAATATACATTACGCTATTATGAAAAGGAAGGGCTGATCGAACCATCTAGAGATCAGCATAATTATCGGATGTATGGTGATCAAGATATTGAGTGGGCAAGCTTTGTGATTAAATTAAAAAACACCGGCATTGAGTTAAGGGAAATAAAAAAATACACGGAGTTAAGAAAAATCGGTGATTCAACGATTTCTGAGCGAAAAGAATTACTATTAAACCATCGAGTAAAAATTCTAGCTGAATTTGAAAAAACAAAAAGTCACCTACAATTATTAGATGATAAACTTGCTGTATATGATCAAATGGAAAAAGAGTATACTAAATAACCCCAATGTGCACAACACGTCTAGTGAAAGCATCATTGGGGCTTTTCATTTAAAAAAAGGTGATTTTTTGCTGTTTCGTATCAACTGTAGCTTTATCTCCAATTGGAATTGTAAAAATCGGTTGTGTATGACCAAAATTCATATCGTAAATTACAGGTATTTCTCGTAATAGCGGATACTTTGCTAAAATGGTCAAAAGACGTTCTTCTGTCATTTCAGTTTCTTGAGGAAAACGGCCAATGAGTAGCGCTTGCGGATGTTTGACAACTTGAAGTAAGGCGGCTAAACCACGAGCAAAATCATGATAGTCATCTTCCTCAGCACTTTCGATAAATAAAATTGAACGTTCAAGTTCAGGCAAGAAGCGTGTTCCAAAGAGTAATTGGAACGTACCAAGATTACCACCGTAACAAGTCCCAGTGACAGGTTGTGAGTGACTATAAATTTTCCATTCATTGGCATGCAATAGTCGTTGCGGTTCAGCTAGATACCATTCGTCTTGACTCCACGTTTTAGAAGCGGATACTTCAAAAGCATCTTCCGTCGCCGTTGCCTGTAAAAACGCTAACGTCTGATAAGGCTGAAGTTCCTCCATTTGAAAACTAGAAAAATGTGGGCCAACATAAGTCAGCAGCTTGGTTTTGGTGGTAATCGCATTACATAAGGCTGTGATGTCGCTATACCCACAAAACACTTTTGGATGACGTTTGATCAATTCAAAATCCAAATACGGCAGTAATTCATTACTATTAAATCCGCCGATCGCTGTGAGTATCCCTTTGACGTTATCATCTGAAAATGCTTCATGGAGGTCTTTTACCCGACTCATGATCGAAGAAGAACCAAGTGTGTCTTGTTCCGCCGTATGTTCAGAAAAGGTTACCGTAAAGCCCAAAGCATTTAATTTTTCCGTGGCGGCTTGAATACCGAAGTCAGTTAATTTTGAAAAACTACTAGATGGAGCAATGACTCGAATCTCATCGCCAGCTTGTAATCGTGGTGGTTTCATTTTATCGCTTCCTTTAAACATCTTATACTCAATTATAGTCAGAAACTCAGTGTTTTTGCAAGATATAGATAAGAAAGAGTAAGGTCTCTTTAGGTCAAAGATGAAACAGTGGACAAAATAAGGTATAATGGGAGAGAATACGATTAACGAATCTAACGATGAAAGAAAAAAGAGGTGTCTCTTATATGAAAAAAATATTAGTTGTAGATGATGAAAAGCCGATTTCAGAAATAGTGAAATACAATCTTACAAAAGAAGGATACGAAGTTTTTACAGCATATGATGGTGAGGAAGCTGTTGAGAAGGTTAAGGAAGTGGAACCAGATTTAATCATTCTTGATTTGATGCTACCCAAAATGGACGGTTTGGAAGTTGCTAGAGAAGTGCGTAAGACATATGATATGCCCATTATTATGGTGACTGCTAAAGATTCTGAAATCGATAAAGTGTTAGGATTAGAGTTAGGTGCAGATGATTACGTAACAAAACCATTTTCAAATCGTGAACTAGTAGCTCGTGTCAAAGCTAATTTACGTCGTGGTGCAACTAGTGCTAAAGAAGCAGAATCAACGACACAATCAGAATTAACGATTGGCGATTTAACGATCCATCCAGATGCCTACATGGTCTCAAAACGTGGTGGCAAAATTGAACTGACACATCGTGAGTTTGAATTACTTTTTTATTTAGCGAAGCATATCGGACAAGTGATGACCCGGGAACATTTATTGCAAACTGTTTGGGGCTATGATTATTTTGGAGATGTTCGTACCGTCGATGTGACTGTTCGTCGTTTGAGAGAGAAGATCGAAGACAGCCCAAGCCACCCAACTTATTTAGTAACACGTCGTGGGGTTGGTTATTATCTACGAAACCCTGAACAGGAGTAATGATATATGAAGAAAAAAGTTCACTTTTTTCAATCGGTAAACTTTAAGATTGCGCTATCGTTCATTTTACTGCTATTGATTGCGATTCAAATTATCGGTGGTTATTTTATTCGAGAGTTGGAGTCAACGACAATCAGAGACTATAAGAAAAATGTTGACTCTCAAGTGACCCAATTAACGAGTACTTTGAGTGCCAAGTTAGGTGAAAAAGATCGTGATCGAACAGAGATCGATGCGAATCTGAAAAAAATATTGAGTGACTTCTCTGCCTCTGATACGATTGAAGCTCGTGTTGTTGATGATAAAGGAATCGTCAGGGCAACCAGTGATCTGAATCAACAAGGAATCGTTGGGAAGAAAAATGATTACCGTGACTTGAATGATTTCAGTGCAAAAAAATATTCAGCAATGGATAATGACAAACGTGTCTATATCAATGTTCAGCCTATCCAATCCCCGACTGGAGATACAGTCCTCGGGGTTCTTTATGTTAAAAGTAATACCGAAGGAAAATATAAGGAAATCACAGACACTGCCCGAATCTTTTTTACCGCTTCCGTTATTGCGGGTGCAATTTCAATCATTGTTACACTATTGATTGCACGATCGATCACTCAACCGATCGGTGAAATGAGGGAGCAAGCTTTGCGGATTGCCAAGGGTGATTATACAGGGAAAGTCAAAGTCTATGGAAAAGATGAATTGGGCCAATTGGCTGAAACCTTTAATCAACTGTCTGAGAGGATCGAAGAAGCTCAAGAAACGATGGAAGCAGAGCGGAATCGTTTAGATAGTGTGTTAGCCCACATGACAGATGGTGTTATCGCAACAGATAGACGAGGAAAAGTCATTACGATCAATGAAATGGCGCTTTCTTTACTAAATGTAAAAGACGAAGATGTCATTGGTTCTTCTTTGTTAGAACTATTAGATATAGAAACAGACTATACTTTGCGAAAATTATTGGAAGAGCCAGAAGAGATCTTGATCGATCGCTCGTTATCTTCAATGGAAGAAGATCAAATGATTATTCGAGTAGATTTTGCGATGATCCGTAGAGAGTCTGGTTTTATTACTGGATTGGTTTGTGTGCTGCATGATGTAACCGAACAAGAGAAAAATGAACGGGAACGCCGAGAGTTTGTATCTAACGTTTCTCATGAACTACGAACGCCGTTGACAAGCATGCGTAGCTATATTGAAGCGTTGAGTGAAGGCGCATGGGAAAATCCTGAGATTGCGCCTAATTTTTTAAAAGTGACATTGGAAGAAACGGACCGAATGATCCGAATGATCAATGATCTACTGAATTTATCACGAATGGATTCTGGTAATGGTGAGTTGCAGCTAGAGTATGTGAATTTCAATGAGCTGATCAATTTTGTTTTAGACCGTTTTGATATGATGGTGGAATCAAATGAGAAAAATTATACGATTCATCGTGAATTTACCAAACGTGACCTGTGGGTTGAACTAGATACAGATAAAATAATCCAAGTTTTGGATAATATCTTAAATAATGCTATCAAATATTCGCCAGATGGAGGCGCAATTACGTGTCGGTTACTTGAAACCCATAATAATGTTGTGTTTAGTGTAACGGACCAAGGATTAGGGATCCCCAAAAAAGATATCAATAAAGTCTTTGAGCGTTTTTACCGTGTGGATAAAGCACGTGCCAGAGAACAGGGTGGAACAGGTCTTGGTCTAGCTATTTCAAGAGAAGTGGTCAAAGCACATAATGGCGCAATTTGGGTTGAAAGCCAGGAAGGTCAAGGATCTACCTTTTATATATCCTTACCTTATGAACCTTATGAGGAGGATTGGTGGGAATGAAAATAGCAGAAAAAATTGTAAGGATCGGTTTAATTTTTTTAGTATTGCTCAGTTTGTATTTTTCATTCACCATTTGGGTCAGCTCTTCGAAAAAAGAAGCACCAGTTAAAAATGACTCACAAGTTGCTACAACAGTGATTAATGAACGAATAGATACGGATGTATTTTTACCCTTACGTTTGGTTCGTATGCAAAATGGAAAATCAGAAATGAATAATAGTGAAAATTTAATTACCAACATTCAAAATGAAATCAAACATAGTTCTTTTGGCAAGCTAACCCAAACGGTCAGTGGGGATTCAGATCAATTTGAAAGTTATTTATCAATGGATCAGGGATTTGAACTGCTTTATGAGGGCGCATTTTTGTTAAAGGAATATATTTCGGTCTATAATTTAGACCTTAAATTGACGGATATCGGAGTCGATGAAATTTACTTTACTTGCATTCAAGTGGACTTAACTCAAAATAAGATTCGCTTCCTAGATTTTAATCGTAAAGATGTTTATGAAGCACCGATCACTATTAATAGTGAGAAGGTTCAAAATTTGATGAATAAAGTCGGTGTACAATATAACCCGATTTCAGAACAGCAAGTAGTTTCTGGCAAGCATTATTATTTATCAGAAGACTTAAAAATGAAAAAATACAGTTATATTTTGGCTTCCCAACCTGTTACTAAGTTTCGCAATGCTTTTTTCTCTAATGCTGAAGATATCCAGACTAATGAAGATAGTCAAGACTTATCTTATACAAGCGGCAGTGAACGTTTGACGGCAGATGAAAAACTCGGCACGATTCATTTTGACGGAGATATAGAGGAGCGGACGGCGCAAGATAATATTTATTCTGACAGTTTCAAGTATATCAAAAAACTTGGAACAAATATGGGGAATATTCGCTATTTTGATCGGACTAATGCGGAGATCAGTTATCGAACATTTGTAGAAGGTTTTCCAGTTTTCAGTGAAAATGACAAAGGACAAGTTCGCATTACGATCGGTAACGATCAAGCAGAGAAATCAAGTGTGGTTATCGAAACAAGTGTGGATACGATCCAAGTGCCGATTCCTTCAGAAGAAGAAGTGAATTTGAAAGGGACTGAAAATTTATTAGAACAACTAACTGTCAATGGCGCCGATCAGTCAAAAATCAGTTCGATGGTGATCGGATATACTTGGCATAAAATCGAAGAAGTAACTCAAGTGGTCGATCTAACTCCAGAATGGTATATTCGCTACGAGGATAAGTGGTATCCAGAACGAGAATTGCTGGAATATCTAGCGAAGTTGGAGGTGGAATAATGGACTTCAAACGAATCGAATGGATTTTCTTCTTAGCGTTCTTGGGGTTGAATATGTTTCTTTTTGGTATCTATCAAGAAGGCTTAAAAGAAGAAAACAATGTTTCTTTTTCTGGTCAAACGGATAGCATCGAAAAACGCCTTGGTAAAGATGGTATTACCTATAAAGGGACGCTTTCAGGAGAGAAAAAAGAAGGCTATTATCTAAGTGGGGAACAAACCAATTTCTACGATGAAATTCAAAAAGAACGTGATACAAGAGATCGTAATTTTTTTAAAAACGGGATCGAACTGTTGGATAATTCATTGACTGTTTATCCTCAGATGAATTATGCTCAGACGAGTTACTTTATTGATGAAAAAAATGTCGAAAAATCATTAGAAGCGTTTTTGAATGATAAGGATAGTGTTTTATTTGGAAACCAGTATCGCTATTTGTCTGATTTCTCTAATTTAGATGGAGAATTCCCAGAGATAGTTGTTTCTCAAAGTTACAAGAATATTCCATTTAAAGATGATACTACACAGATTTCATTGAAACTAGAAAAAACAGATGGATCGGATAACATCCACAAAATTTACAAATATACTCAAACTCATATTCAAGGGATTGAGGAATTACGTGATAAGACTGATTTATCTTCTGAACGTGACGCTATTGAAACGCTGTATATCAATAATAAAATTCCAAGTAATGCAAAAATCACCTTTGGAAAATTAGCCTACACGAGAATTTACAAAATTCGAGAAAAAAATGTATATGTACCAGTCTGGTTTATTGGAATCAAGTCTAATGGCAGCAATTTGCAGATTGAACAAGTCAATGCGATGAGTAATACGATCATCACGAATAATATTGTGCCAAAGGTGGAAAATCAGTAAAGATGGTTGTATAATAGGTAGCTGTAGACTAATGAAGGGAAGCGAATAGAAAAATGAGTCAAGAAAAAGCGTTTAACATCAGCATTCTTGCCAGCGGCAGTACCGGTAATTCCCTTTTTATTGAAACAGAGAATAAGAAGCTACTGATAGATGCAGGACTAAGTGGGAAAAAAATCACTTCTTTATTGGCAGAAGTGGGTCGTAAACCAGAAGACTTAGATGCTATTTTAGTGACGCACGAGCATCGGGATCATATTCATGGTGTTGGTGTTCTGGCTAGAAAATATAAATTAGATGTTTATGCAAATGAAAAAACATGGGCGGCGATGGATCCGTTGATCGGCAATGTGGCACTTGAACAAAAGCATATTTTCGATATGGGGAAAGTATTGACCTTTGGTGACATGGATATTGAAAGCTTTGGTGTTTCTCATGATGCAGCTGCACCACAGTTTTATCGTTTCTATAAAGATAATCGTTCATTTGTAATGTTGACGGATACGGGTTACTGTAGTGATCACATTCGTGGAACAATCAAAGATGCTGATGCTTATTTGATCGAAAGCAATCATGAATTAGAAATCTTACGGATGGGCCCTTATCCTTGGAGTTTAAAACAACGAATACTTGGTGATAAAGGTCATTTATCAAATGACGATGGCGCCTTAACAATGGCTGAAGTGATCGGAGACCAAACGAAACGAATTTATTTAGGCCATTTAAGTAAAGAAAACAATACGAAAGAACACGCTAGAATGGCAATGGAGTCGATTTTAGCTGAAAAGGGTTTAGGTGTGAATTTTGACTTTAATGTTTATGATACTGATCCTGAATCAGCTTCAGAAATGTTTGCAATCTGATAAATGGTAGGGAAGACAAAATCGCTTTTTGATTTTGTTTTCCCTTTTCTATTATGCAGTAAAGTTATTATAGATGTTTTAATAAACTTGATCTTGGCTTGTTTTTTTCAAATGGCTGCAGTATAGTTAACTATATTTTTGAATGTGAAAAATCCATTATGAAAGATGCAGTGGAGGCTGTTTTTCAGACAAGGCTGGACGAGCTCGCTTCGCTTTTGCTTTGAAACACAGTGAATAAAATGAACTGATGTTGAAAAGTACAAGGTGAAACGAAGTGGAACGTTGTTACCATGTATTATCTAGCTTCAAGAGCTAGCCTCTCGGGAAAAAGATAAAAATAGAATGAGGCAAAAAGCACCTCAATCAATTTTTCCTATTTTCCAGTCGAGGCTGAAAGAGCTCTTTCAGCTTTTATGATTATCTAGCTGCGTGGGCTAGTCTCTCGGAAAAAAGATAAAATCTGTGTGTGGCAAGGAACGCCACAAACATATTTTCCTATTTTTCAGTCGAGACTGAATGAGCCCACTACGCTTTTATTGTTAGGAGGAATTTGATGTTTCAGTTTTTACCTCATTCAGTTTTACAAATGGGTACTATTTTTTTGTCGATCGTGATCGAAGCTTTACCGTTTGTGATGTTAGGTTGTGTCATATCGGGCGCTTTATATGTCTTTTTAACGCCAGACAGAGTTAAAAAGTTATTACCTAAAAATAAATTTTTATCGATCGTTGTCGGAAGTCTATTAGGGTTCTTTTTTCCTTCTTGTGAGTGCGGTATTGTACCAATCGTTCATCAGTTTGTGAAAAAAGATGTGCCAACTTATACAGCTTTTGCGTTTATGATCACAGCACCGATCATTAATCCAATTGTGCTTTTTTCTACCTATATCGCCTTTGGGAATTCTTTTAAATTTGTGATTTGGCGGGTTCTTGGTAGTATGCTGGTAGCATTAGTTGTTGGTGTTTGGTTGGCTTATATCAATAAGGAACCGATTTTACAACAAACAGAAATTGCGGCTTGTACGATAGAAGAAACAGAGCATGATCATGAAACAGAAGGTTTTTGGCATAAGTGTTGGTCGGTATTGACACACGGAATCGATGAATTTTTTGATACAGGGCGTTATTTGATTTTTGGTTCTCTGTTAGCGGCAGCTATGCAGACTTATTTACCAACCGGTGCGATTTTACAGTTAGGCCATACGAAGCTTTTAGCGATTCTGGTTATGCTTGTGTTGGCAGCTACGTTGTCCTTATGTTCTGAAGCAGATGCGTTTATTGGTTCCTCTTTATTAAGTTTATTTGGAAATGGTCCAGTTGTCGGGTTCTTGGTTTTTGGTCCAATGGTGGATATCAAAAATCTGTTGATGATGAAACGCTATTTTAAAACGTCGTTTATGTTAAAATTTGTTGGGATCGTAACAGTCGTAGTCAGTCTGTATGCGCTAGCGATTTGAGGAGGGAAGCAAGATGATCAGATTTTTGATTTTAGTGGGGTATACTACATTAATGATGTTTCTACAAGTTTCAGGTAGATTGAATCAATATATAAACGTTCATTACCGTTATTTAGCCATTTTATCGATGGTGCTTTCTTTTGTGCTCGCAATCGTGCAGCTGATTTTATGGAATAAAGAAGTGGATCAAAAGCCGCATGAGCATCACCACCATGATGAACACGATCATGGTTTAAATAAACCTTATCAACGCGGGATAGCCTATATGTTACTGGTGTTACCTTTAATAGTAGGATTTCTATTTCCAACAGTTAGCTTGGATACATCGATTGTTGAAGCAAAAGGCTTTAATTTTCCCTTGAGTAAAGAATCGGTCGGTGATCCAGATGTTGAGACACAATATTTAAAACCAGATACAAGCATTTATTTTGATAAAACAGATTATGATAAGCAAATGAAACAAGCGCTAACGAGGTATATTAAAGATGATCATGTCACGGTAACTGAAGAAAATTATTTAGAAGTGATGGAACTGATCTATAATTATCCGAGTGAATTTATTGGAAAAACAATTAGCTATAAAGGATTTGCGTTTAACTCGACGAAAAAAGAACAGTCTGATGTGTTTGTGTTCCGATTTGGAATTATTCATTGCGTTGCAGATTCTGGGGTGTTTGGGTTGCTGACTCATATGCCAGAAGGCCAGACCTTTAAAAATAATGACTGGGTAGAATTGACAGGAACCATTCATTCTGGGTATTATGCCCCGTTTAAACGAGACATTCCTGTAGTAGATGTTACAAAAGTCAAACAAGTTGAGGAACCGAAAAATCAATATGTCTATCGGTCATTTTAAGGTTGGGCCAGAAACGTTTAGGACCGAAAAATAAGCCAGCATTCATGAAAATTGTTTTACCAATTTTTGTGAATGCTGGCTTATTGTTGTTTCTGCTTTCAACGTTTATTTGGGATTAGCGCATTTAACAAAAAGAGAACTGACTTTTCTATTTTTCCCAAATAAGCTGATATTCGAGCTCACCTGTTGTATCATCTAGATGTTCGTTCATCAATTGAAAGCCATGCTTTAGATAAAAAGTATAGGCAGGCTGATTTTTAGCATAGACTGAAAGGGTTAGCGTATTATGAGCATTTTTAGCCTCATTCAAAAGCTTTTGGCCAATGCCTTGATTGCGATAGTCTTGCTGTACAAATATGCCGGCAATATAGGTTTCACTGATCCCTATAAAACCTGTAATATTTTCATTATCACGATGGATGTAGAGCTCAGCTAAAGGTAATGCTTCTTTTACCTCAGCAAAGTGGTCTTGCCAATAAGTACTTGGGATAAAAGGGTGGGCCTCCTGATTCGCTGTTAGCCAAATGATTAAAATTTCTTCCAATTCATTCGTAGTTAAATTCTCTATTTTTGTGATCATTCTTCTTATCCTTTCTGTTTTATCATAATGAAAGAACAATTAACGCACTCATCAAGCCACCTCCTGCTCTATTATTAAACGCTATTTTTCTTCTTTTTTTCTAATTAATCCTACGAGCTCTCGTTTTTCTCTAAAGTTTCTGATATTATGATTCAAAACCTCAGATAATACTAACCCTAATGCAATTGCCCCAGCGATCATAACCGCTTGTACCGCAGAATAAGCAGCTGTTTCGTAGTTGCCAATAACCAAATTGCGGACGGCCTGATACGCAAGTCCACCAGGCACTAAAGGAACCATTCCGGGAATATTGAAAATTGTAACAGGTAGCTTGAGGAGCCGTGAACAGACAAAACTAACAGCCGCCACACTCAATGCTCCGAGTAAGGAGCCTAAAGCGGCAGTAGCGCCTAATTGAACAGAAAACCAATAGAACATCCAACCAGATGCCCCCGATAAACCACAAGCAATCAGCGAGCGTCTAGGGACATTAGTAATAATGGCATAGGCTGCTGATGCTAAAAAGCTAAATGAAAACTGAACCAGTAAATGAATCATCTGAAAACCTCCGAATTCTTATAAAATAAGAGGGACTATTTCCGTAAATTAAGTTTTTAGTAAAATAATTGAAAGACAAAGGCAATCGCAAATCCAATCATAGAGGCTGTCATCATGGCTTCAGTTCCTCTGGAAACACCAGAAAGATAGTGACCTGCTAAAAGATCTCGCAAAGCATTAGTCATTTGAACCCCTGGGACAAGAGGCATAACACAGCCGATAATAATCATATCTTGATTAACACCTAATCCGCTTTGACTACTTAAAAGAGCAGCACAGCCAATAAAAAAGGCTGCTAAAAACTCTGAAAGAAATTTGATCCTTAAGACTTTTAAGCTGAAGTAATAAAGACTATAGCCTAATCCTCCGATCAAACAAGTTAAAAACAAATCAGCCCAAACGCCGCCAAACAAAATCATAATTGTTCCACTGACTACAGCTGCACTGACGAATCTCATCCATAAAGGGAAAAATTTTCGTTCTTGCTCTAAGGTTTTTAGTTTTTCTAAAAGTTCATCTAGTGTGAAAACGCCTGTTACATATTCTCTTGATAGTTGGTTGATTGTAGAGACTTTTTCTAGATTGATCGAGCGATTTAAAATCTGAACCATCCGAATCGTAGAAGTGCCGTCTAATCCTACGAAAAGCCCTGTTTGAGTAACGTAGCTGACTAGGCGATAATCACCTGACGCTAATGCAATACGACTCATAGTATCTTCAACCCGATACATTTCCGCATCGCTTTCAAGCATGATTTTTCCTGCCAGTAAGCAAGTTTCTAAGACTTTTTCTGTATCTATTGTCGCCATTTATTTTCCTCACTTTTAAGTTCTATCTTATCTAAACTTAGTATAGTTGATTGTAGCTAGAAAAAACAGCATGGAACAGTAAAAAGATCCACATTTATCAATCACTCTGCACAAATGATCGACTGTCTATCCGTAATAAAATTTATTATCACTTTAACGTCACTTATCGTATAATAGAAAAAAGTATGAAAAATTAGGATGATGGGGATGAATAAATGATTTTATTGGGGACTTTGATCAATGGGGTAGCGATTGTATTTGGGAGTTTATTAGGAGCTGTTTTACGAAATATTTCAGAGAAAATGAAAGATACTGTAACGAAAGGAATCGGTCTAGGTGTATTAGTATTAGGTATTCAGATGGCCTTTAAAACATCTTCATTTATCGTGATCTTGATTAGTTTGTGTATAGGTGCAATGGTAGGAGAAGCTTTAGGTATCGAAAATAAGATGAATGAGTTTGGGTTGAAACTGGAAAAACGTTTCGCCAAACCAGGAAGTAATTTTGCAGATGGATTTGTGACGGCTTCGTTGATTTTTTTAATTGGTTCGATGGGAATTATCGGTGCAATTGAAAGTGGTGTAGCAAATAATCATCAAACGCTCTTTACAAAAGCTGTGATGGACGGTTTTATGTCGATCATGCTGACGGCTACATTAGGTGTTGGGGTTCTTTTTTCTGCGTTCCCTGTTTTTTTGTATCAAGGAATTATCGCCTTGTTCGCAAGTGTTATGATGCGTTATATTCCAAAAGAACTGCTCGATTTATTGATGGGAGAAATCAGTGCGATCGGTGGGTTAATGATTGTGGGCATTAGCTTGAACATTATGGAAATCACCAAAATTAGAGTCTCCAATTATTTACCAGGACTGCTCATTTTAATTGGAATCATTACGATACAGTTTTATTTTTAAAAATTGATAAAAATGATGACAGACTATTGTCATCTTTCTTGTGTTATGCTCATTTTAGAAATTAGAAGGAGTGATAGGAATGACCGTTCAATTAACTGAAAAAACAATTAAAGGCAACAAAATTCGCACGAATAATCACCGTTTAGATGAAATCATTGCATTATGGAACAAGGTACCTGCGATGCATTTAGTTGGAGATTTTTATGCAGT
This sequence comes from Enterococcus rotai, assembly GCF_001465345.1. Taxonomy (NCBI): domain Bacteria; kingdom Bacillati; phylum Bacillota; class Bacilli; order Lactobacillales; family Enterococcaceae; genus Enterococcus; species Enterococcus rotai. The sequence continues at coordinate 2,615,145 of NZ_CP013655.1, forward strand.
TTATTCAAACTATGAAAGTAATTTTAAAGGTGATTATGATTTATTAGTTGGAAGTGAGCAAGCTTGTTTTCCAGAGACATCTATCATTCAAGCTGGAACTTATGTTGAAATCCCAGTAGAGGTTGCAAGTCCAGAAGGTGTGGGAAGGGCTTGGCAGAAGATTTGGGAAGATGAAGACTTAGAAAAGCAGCGGACCTACAAAAGTGATGCTGAACATTATAAAGCAGATGGGACGATCGTGATTTACCTTTCTGTATAAATAGAAAAATCAGGATGACGAATTTCACGTTATTCCTGATTTTTTTATTCGCAAAAATGTATATTTATTTATTTTAGTTTAATAAATTAATAAAAAACCATTGACTTGTATAATTAGAAAACTTATAATATGAAAAACAGCACCCTTTAAAAAAACTAAAAGGAAAAGAAGTGAAGTAAATGAAGGTCTCAATTATTGGTGTAACAGGTTATAGCGGATTAGAGCTATTGCGCTATCTTAGACAGCATCCATCTGTCGAGGTTGTTTCTATCCATAGTCATTCGATGAATAAAAAATCATTAGAGGCTGTTAATCCCCATTTGAAACACCTTATTTCTTTACCTTTAGAAGAAATCAATCCAGAAAAAATCATGAATAAAAGTGATTTAGTCTTTTTTGCAACCCCGTCAGGTATTTCCAAGGAATTAGCCGAACCTTTTATTCAGGCAGATTTTCCAGTGATCGATTTATCCGGTGATTTTCGCTTGAAAGAACTTGGGGCTTATGAGACTTGGTATGGTTCTTCTGCGGCACCGCTAGATCTGCTGCAAAAATTTGATTATGGTTTGGCGGAATATCGAGAAAACCCTCAAGCAAAATGGATAGCCAACCCAGGCTGTTATGCGACTGCAGCAGAATTATCGTTAGCGCCTTTATTGAAAGAAAAAAAACTTGATGTGGACTCGATCGTGATTGATGGAAAATCAGGCGTTTCAGGTGCGGGAAAAGGATTATCACAAACAACTCATTTTTCTGAAACCCATGACAATATGACCGTATACAAAATGAATAGCCACCAACATATTCCTGAAATTGTTCAGCAATTAAAGAAATGGGCGCCAACGCTTGAAGTAATCCAGTTCTCAACGTCCTTGATTCCGGTGACGAGAGGAATATTTCTAACCACGTATGCCAAATTGAATGAACCGATTTCTGACGAGGAATTAGTTGATTTGTATTGTACGCATTTTGAAAATAGTCCTTTTGTACGAATCCAAGCAGTTGGACAATATCCAGTTCTAAAACAAGTGATCGGCTCAAATTATTGTGATATTGGTCTTGCCTATAATCCGCAAACCAAGATGGTGACGATTGTAACAGTGATCGATAATTTAGGAAAAGGGGCAGCTGGACAAGCCATTCAGAATTTAAATATTTTTGCAGGGTTTGATGAACGTTGCGGTTTAGAACTTTTGCCGATTTATCCATAAAATTTTAACTAATCTGCACTAGTAAAAAAAGAGGGAGCGACAAGCATGAAGAAGGTCATTGTTATAAAAATGGGTGGAGTAGCCAGTGATAACTTAACAAAATCATTTTTTGAACAGGTCGATCATTGGCAAAAAACAGGAAAAAAAGTAGTGATCGTCCATGGTGGCGGGCATTATATTTCTGAAATGATGCAGCGTTTGAATGTGCCGGTGAAGACCCAAGATGGTCTACGGATCACAACGGAAGAAACGCTAAAAATTACGCAAATGGTTTTGATTGGTCAAGTTCAGCCAATGATTACTACACACTTTCAACAAGAAGGATTTTCTGTAGTTGGTTTAAATGCTTCTTGCGGTCAAATCATTACCGGAACATTTCTAGATAAAAATACATTAGGAGCGGTTGGAGTGGTCACACAAGTAGATACTGAATTGTTAGAACATTTACTTGAGACAAAACATATTCCGATCATTGCTCCTTTAGGTTTAACGGAAACAGGAGAATGGCTAAATATCAATGCTGATCATGTCGCCTGTAAAGTAGCCGAAGAGTTACAAGCAGAAAAATTGTACTTATTAACAGATGTACCCGGTGTAAAAAAAGAAAATCAGTGGTTAAAGGAAATCACCACAAGTGACGTCCCAAAATTAAAAACAGCCAATATTATCAAAGGCGGGATGTTGCCAAAATTAGAAAGTGCGGTCACAGCGCTCAAAGGCGGCGTAAAAGAAGTTCATATCACAAACAAACTTCAACATGCGGGGACTATTATTAAGTCGAAGGAGGTTTTTGCATGAGTTACTTATTTCCAAATTATCAAAGAAAAGAGCTAGAGCTGATCAAAGGCGCTAAAAATACACTGACTGATCGCTCTGGGAAAAAGTATCTTGATTTTACTAGTGGTATTGGCGTGATGAATTTGGGGTATAATGATCCTGAGTTGAATCAAGTCTTGCAAAATCAAGCTAGTCTTTTATGGCATACACCTAACTTATATGAGAATCTGCTTCAAGAACAGACCGCTGAACAATTAGCGAACAACAAAGAGTATGTCAGCTACTTTTGCAATAGTGGGGCAGAGGCGAATGAAGCTGCAATCAAACTAGCTCGCAAGGCAACTGGCAGAAGTAAGATCATCACCTTTACGAATTCTTTTCATGGTCGAACCTATGGTGCAATGAGTGCAACAGGTCAAGCCGGTATTCATGCTGGGTTTGAACCATTAGTACCTGATTTTGTTTACTTACCCTTTAACGAGCTTGAGCCTTTAAAAGCAGAAATCAATCAGCAAACAGCAGCTGTTATGTTGGAATTGATTCAAGGCGAAGGGGGCGTCGTACCTGCACAGGCGTCATGGGTTCAGTCTGTTCAGGCACTTTGTCATGAGTTTGGTGCCTTATTGATCATTGATGAAATTCAAACTGGAATTGGTCGAACAGGCACTTTTTATGCTTATGAACAGTATCAAATTGAACCAGATATTTTTACTTTAGCCAAAGGGTTGGGGAATGGAATCCCTGTCGGTGCAATGCTAGGCAAAACGAACTTAGCGGAATTTTTTGGACCGGGCAGTCATGGTTCTACTTTCGGTGGTAACAAATTAGCAATGAGTGTTGCAAGTCATGTTGTGACGCGAATTAATCAGCCTGATTTTCTTCAGTCGGTTCAAACAAAAGGAGCACAATTATATTCTGGTCTAACGAAAATCGCTGAAAAACATCAGCACATTATGACAGTGCGTGGGAAAGGCCTAATGTTCGGTATTGAGTTAGCCGATCAAAATACGTTAAAACAAGTATTAGATCAATTAGAGTCAGAAGGCCTACTTGCATTAAAAGCAGGTCAAACTGTTTTGCGTCTTCTACCACCATTAACGATCACAAAAGAAGAAATCGATCAAGGGTTGAGCATAATTGATAAAGTGTTCAATAACTTAGCATCATAAACAGGTTTAGCGGAAAAGGAGAATAGTAAATGATAAATTCATTGTACGGTAAAAGTATTTTAAATTTAACTGAGTTGACCAAAGAAGAATTTTTGTCAATCATCGAACTAGCTGTGGCAATAAAAGCGAAGCCAGAAGCTTACCGAGGTGTGTTAGCTGGGAAGATTTTAGCGATGATCTTTGAAAAAAATAGTACTCGAACGCGGGTTTCCTTTGAAGCAGGAATCATTCAACTTGGCGGACAAGCGATTATTTTAGATTCAAAAAGCACGCAAATGGGTCGAGGAGAACCTATCAAAGATACGGCAAATGTTATGTCTAGTTATGTGGATGCGATCATGATTCGCACTTTTTCAGATAAAATGGTTGCCGAACTTGCTGCAGAAGCCACGATTCCAGTAATCAATGGCTTGACTGACGATCATCATCCGTGTCAGATCTTAGCAGACTTTCAAACCATTTATGAACAAAAAGGCAAGTTGGCAGGGATTAAATTAACTTATATAGGGGATGGGAATAATATGGCCCATTCATTTTTAATTGGTGGTAGCTTAGTTGGGATGGATGTGACGATTGCAACACCTAAGGGCTATGAACCCAAGGCAGAATATGTGGCGTTAGCTAAAAAGAATGCCCAGCTAAGCGGTAGTAACATAGAGATTTTAACAGACCCAGAGCAAGCAGCCAAAAATGCTGATGTTTTAGTAACAGATGTTTGGGCAAGCATGGGAGATGAGTCGGAACAAAAAGAACGTGAAGCGATCTTTAAGTCATTCCAAGTGAATAATCGATTAGCTGTTCAAGCGAAAAAAGATTACTTATTTCTCCATTGTTTACCTGCTCATAGAGGTGAAGAAGTAGCAGCTGATATCATTGATGGAACCCATTCTGCAATTTATCAAGAAGCCGCAAACCGTCTGCATGCCCAGAAGGCTTTGCTAGTTAAAGTGATGACTAATTTATAAAAGTGAAATGATGCAAAGCGATAGTTTCGTTTTGCATCACTTTTTTTTAAAACTAAACATAGTCCATTGATCAGTTGTGTCGTGATTAACGAATGAAAAGCCTAACTTTGACATATAAGCTTGAAAAACGACAACTTTTTTCAACTCTGGTAAAAAGTAACTGATTTTGGCTGTCTCACAAGCAAATACGAGTATTCCGTCTACTTTAAGAACACGATGGATTTCATGGAGAGCTTGGTCTAAATCATCCCAATGAAAATGTGTTTGGAATGCGGTGACTAGATCGAACGTTTCGGAGCTAAATGCAAGTTTGTGAACATCCATTGTCTTAAAGTGGATCGCTTCACTCGAGTATTTCTTGATTGCTTGAGAAATTGCGGCTTCAGAAAGATCAATTCCAGTGACAGTTAATGCCTTTTTTTGGTTAACCAGATATTCGCTTGAACGACCATTCCCTACACCGATGTCCAAAATAATCGAATGATCTGCTAACTCCACGCGATTCATTGTCCATTTCACTAAAGGCAGATAAACGGCATTCCAAAGTCGCATCATCAAAATACCTAAAACCCCAGTTGGTTTTTTCGATTGCTTCAATAAAAGTCCAAATAGACAGATTAATAACACGACGATTACAATACTAATACCGAAAAACATAAGAAAAACTCCTTTATTTTATCTTTAACACTTTAAAATAGTATACAATAAAAAAACAGTCATTAGAAAAGAATCGCGATTATTTTACCTAAAATTACAGTAAAAACACTTTTATTTGCTGAATAATCATCCAATTCTGTTAAAATTAAAGGAAATCTTTAATATATAGCAGAAAATGTTAAGTTTTGTTTGTAGTTTTGCCTTGTTTTTAGTAGAATGAAACTGTATGAATAGAATAAAAGTGAGGTGTAGATAAATGGGTTTTACAGATGAAACTGTACGTTTTGATTTTGATGACAGTCGTAAGAAGGAAGTAAGTGAGACTCTGGCTACTGTATACAAGGCTTTAGAGGAAAAAGGATATAATCCGATCAATCAGATTGTGGGCTATTTGCTTTCTGGAGACCCGGCCTACATTCCTCGTTATCAAGACGCTCGAAATTTGATTCGTCGTCACGAACGAGATGAGATCATGGAAGAGCTGGTTAAATATTACTTATCCGATCATGGAATCACTATTCGATGAGAGTAATGGGACTTGATGTTGGGTCAAAGACTGTAGGAATCGCTGTTAGTGATCCATTTGGCTGGACAGCTCAAGGTGTTGAGATCATTCGGATCAATGAAGAGCAGGAAGAATTTGGCTTTGATCGATTAGCAGAATTAGTCAAAGAATATGAAGTAACTCGCTTTGTAGTGGGATTGCCGAAAAACATGAACAATTCGATTGGGCCAAGAGCAGAAGCCTCAATGGCGTATGGAAAGAAAATCGAAGACATGTTCCAAATACCTGTTACTTATCAGGATGAGCGTTTAACAACGGTTCAGGCAGAACGTATGTTAGTTGAACAAGCCAATACTTCTCGAGCGAAAAGAAAAAAAGTAATCGATAAAGTAGCTGCTGTCATGATTTTACAAAATTATCTAGATGGCGCTAGCAATAAAATTTAAACGACTTGTTAGAAAACAAGTGTCAGATAAAAGGAGAGCATAACAATGGCAGAAGAGCATAACCACGATCATGACCACGAAGGACATGAGCACATCACATTAGTTGATGAACAAGGAAACGAAACACTATACGAAATCCTTTTAACCGTTGATGGACAAGAAGAATTTGGTAAAAATTACGTACTGCTTTATCCAGCAGGTGTTCCAGAAGAAGAAGATGTTGAATTACAAGCCTATGCTTACATCGAAAACAACGAAGGAACAGAAGGCGAATTACAACAAATCGAAACAGACGCTGAATGGGATATGATTGAAGAAGTTTTCAATACATTCATGGCGGAAGAAGAAGAATAGAGTTTAAAAGTGGACAGTATCTAATAAAGTAGACAGAAATATGAATACTCTATAATAAAAAGCAAAAAAGACATCATGAAAATTCATGGTGTTTTTCTTTATCCCAAAAACATTCGTTTTAGGTATAGTTTTTTTTGTCGAATTAGAAAAATATTGTTTTTGTCTTTTTATATGATATAATTATCTATATGAAATTAAAAAAAATTATGAAAGGATTAACAGTGAAAAAATTTGTTTTGTTAAGTTTGCTCATAGTATTAATGGTAGGGTGTTCAAAAGTTGATAGAAGAATGAAAGAAGTTCCTAAAAAAGAAGAACCTATTGTCTTTAAATTTGATGGGACGAAATTACAAATTGAGAATCATACTAATGAGGATATCATGATTTTAGATTCTGAGACTGAGTATTCAATAAAGAAAGATGGTAAGTGGGAATTAGTTGATAGCATTCATGGTGACTTGATGCTAACTAGTTCAGTTCTTAGTAAAGAAAAATCAGAATTGAACTTAGCGATTAAGCTTTCTGAAATACAGTCAAATGAAATAAAAGTGACAGTCTATTATTCAAATGGACATGACTCAGATGAGTATGAAGCAAAAAGTATTATATACAACAAAAAGGGAGAGTAAAAAATGAGAAAAAAGGGCCTATTACTGACTACTTTATTAACGATTCTGCTAAGCTCTGTACTTTTTTGGGGGAAAGCTGAAGCAACGCAAGGAGAGACAGATGTTCAAACAAAAGAAGCTGAGTCTATTGATTTCAGTGCTAGCATGACAAAAAAAATGACTAGAAGTGGAGCGCAAGAAATTACTATTGACGGTGATAAGTGGCATCAAATTGTTAAAGAAGCATATAGAAAAAAATTTCCTGATTACACTGGGGAAATTAGAATAACGGACATAAATTCTGGAGAAGAGATAACATTTGAGGAATCTTTTGGTGAATTAGATAATCCACTAACTAGAGCAAGAGTTTCTGCCCCCGTTACTGGAAACCCAAATAGCAGTATTGGTAAAGTAAAGTTATACTATTTTTTAAGTGATGGAAGAGTGGAACATGGTTCAGCTACAGCTTTTAAGATTGCCAATGATAGATTTGCAACTGCTGGTCATGTGTTTTATGATAAAGAGCATGGTTATGGTTGGGCTGGATCTGGCAGCATATTATTAGGATGTACACGATCAAAGACAGGTGGTATCAATACAACAGCTCTTTACGGGATCACGCAACAAGTTACCAATATGGATTGGATTCAAACCCCATTACAGGATGCTTGGAGATCAGATTTTGGACATTTGAAAGTAAAGCTTTATGCTGGTAAAGCCCCAGCTAATTTGAGCATTTTGAAAAATCCACCAAGTCGAGGTTATGGTATGCTCTATGGATACAATGGGAAAGTTAATGACGTTACTTTTTCCAAAAGTTCGGGTAACTTAGTGACCTCCACCCACAATAAATGGTTTGGTTGGTTATATGAATCTTCGGGAATTCAATCTGCACCAGGGATGAGCGGTGGTCCAGTAATGAATGCATCAAATCAGGTTATTGGTATACATTCTAATTCTGGGAACGGAGTATCAAGATCTGTAAAAATGAGTTCAACAGTAGTGAATGCATTATTTAAATAATTAAAATGTAAAAAAGAAATAAAAAAAGTTAAGAAATCGGATTATATCCTATCGATTTCTTAACTTTTTTTATCACTAAAGGTTCCGACTGTCAAAACTTAAAAAAGTATTGATAGCGTTTGTGTGATTTGATAAAATAAAGGCTGTAAGACTGTCATATCTTACTATCATAAGTAAGGTGAGAAATGGGGCAAAAATTGTGATTTTTGGTTATGCAAGAGTGAGTACCTGGGGACAGGATTTAGAATCTCAAATTGTTGCTTTGAAAAAAGCCGGTTGTGAAAAAATCTATACCGAAAAATTCACAGGAACAAAAATCGATCGAAAAGAATTTCAAACGCTGCTTAAAGAATTATCTGAAGGTGATACGTTAGTCGTCACAAAATTAGATCGTTTCGCTCGATCAACTGTTCAAGGATTGGAGACTGTTCAAAATCTTTTCAAAAGAGGAATCAAAGTGCATATTTTGAATATGGGTATAATCGAGAATACACCAACTGGAAGATTGACATTTACAATTTTTTCGGCATTTGCAGAATTTGAACGAGATATGATCGTAGAACGTACACAAGAAGGTAAGGCGATTGCCAAATTAAATCCTGATTTTCGAGAAGGACGGCCAAAAAAATTCAGCAAGGATCAATTGGATCTAGCAATGGAATTGCTGAAGAAAGATACCACGAAAAATGTCTCACGTAAAACTGGAATAAGTGAAGCATCTCTTTACAGAGAAAAAAGACGAAGAAAGCACCAAAACTTATAACTAAATCTATATTCGGTAAAACTACGTTAATGGTAGAGAGATTCTAAGCTCATTTCAACTTTTAAACTGAGGGATTATCTTGAACAAGTAATCTAGTGATTACCTAAAACGACGTTTTAGGTAAAATAAAAAAGCTATCCCAAAACTAGGACAACTTCCAGTAATACCAGTATTTCATATTCATTGAATCATTAATTATGCAAATTATCGAAAACGCTCGTTTTTGGTATAAAAACTTGTTCCCTTACATTTAATGTTAAAGGAATGTTGCAGTATTGTCAATTTGAAATAGGATCGTTCGGGA
>NZ_CP013655.1:2738101-2863234 GCF_001465345.1 Enterococcus rotai
CGTAAAGCGGATCGCGAAAACTTCTTCTTTATCGATGTTCAGTCGCGTGGAGAATACCCTGCGTATGCGTTGAAAGAATTAGAACGTGAAGGCATCGAATTGCCAATTGAAGACGGTGATTTAGAATTATTGAAAGAACACACAGTAGACTTTATTTCATTCTCATACTACTCATCACGTGTTCAATCAACCGATCCAGCGGTTAATGAACAAACAGCGGGAAACATTTTTGCTTCAGTAAAAAATCCATATTTAGAAGCAAGCGAATGGGGCTGGCAGATCGATCCACTAGGTTTACGGACAACAATGAATGATTTGTATGACCGTTACCAAAAACCATTGTTTATCGTGGAAAACGGCTTAGGCGCTGTGGATACACCAGACGAAAACGGCAACGTGATTGATGATTACCGCATCGAATATCTAGCGGCGCATATCCAAGCAATGAAAGATGCCGTGGAACTTGATGGTGTCGATTTATTAGGCTATACAACGTGGGGCTGTATTGATTTAGTGTCAGCTGGAACAGGTGAAATGAAAAAACGTTATGGTTTTATCTATGTCGATCGCGACAACGAAGGCAATGGCACTTTGAAACGTTCGAAGAAAAAATCATTTGACTGGTATAAAAAAGTGATTGCGACAAACGGGGAAGATTTAGCGAACGCATAAATAAGATAAAAGGACAAAAACGAGAAAAAAACTCGTTTTTGTCCTTTTTTTGTAACCTGTTACGTAAAATGGAACAAAATACAAGCTACTGTTCTTCTCATCAAGAGTTTAGAAACCGCTTTAAAAAGAGTAGACTTCGAGGTATGCTTATCTCGTCAAAAGGAAAACTCGAGGACTCCGACATTAAAAATCAAAAATAGATTGGTGGAAGACATGATGAAAAAAAGAGACTTTGTCGATACAAATGATTTTACGAAAGCAGAAATCGATTTTATGATCCAATTGGCTTTAAAATTGAAAGAATCCATTAAAAATGGCTATTATCCTCCGCTCTTAAAAGATAAAACGCTTGGAATGATTTTTGAACAATCGTCAACTCGTACCAGAGTATCATTTGAAACCGCCATGACCCAGCTCGGCGGACATGCCCAATATTTAGCACCGGGTCAAATTCAATTAGGTGGGCATGAGTCTTTAGGAGATACAGCCAGAGTATTATCCCGATTAGTCGATATTTTAATGGCTCGTGTTGAACGCCATCAAACAATCGTTGATTTAGCTAAAGACGCAACGATTCCAGTTATCAACGGCATGAGTGATTATAATCATCCAACACAAGAATTAGGCGACATTATTACCATGACAGAACATTTACCAGTAGGTAAAAAACTCAGTGATTGTAAAATTGTCTTTGTTGGAGATGCGACTCAAGTCTGTGTGTCTACAATGTTTATGGCAACAAAAATGGGGATGGATTTTGTTCAGTTCGGACCAAAAGGATTTCAAATCAAAGCCGAAACTCTTGCTATCGGCAAAAAAAATGCTGAGCTTTCTGGCGGTAGTGTCTTAATTACAGAAAATGCTGAAGAAGCGATGAAAGATGCTGATTTTATTTATACAGATGTTTGGTACGGTTTATATGAAGCGGAACTATCAGAAGAAGAGCGAATGGCGACATTCTATCCGAAGTACCAAGTTAATAAATCATTGATCGATATGGCTGCACCTCACGTTAAATTTTTACATTGCTTACCTGCAACCAGAGGAGAAGAAGTCACCGATGAAGTCTTAGATGCTCCTTACTCTGTTGTTTTAGATGAAGCTGAAAATCGTTTAACAGCCATGCGTTCATTATTAGTCTATTTCATGAATCCGTATTTAGATTATGCCAGTGAAGCAGTTGGTGAGCAGTATGATGCGGAATTTGAATTAATGTTAAGAAATGCTGTAGTTGCTAAGTGATTTTAAAGAAATAATGGAATAGAAGCAGAACTGATCGTTAATTGTTTTCTCCTTCTATTTCCATTTTCTTTAATGAAAGGTGCGTACAAAGCATGAAAGAAAAAAAGAAATTTCGGTTGTTTGACGCAGTTCTAATGGCGGTTGTTGTCATCCTTGTTGTGGAATCTGCCGCTCCAGCCGCTGCTATTGGCTCCTCGCAATTTTTCTGGTGGGGGATTTTACTTATTTTGTTCTTTTTACCGTATGGTTTAATTTCAGCTGAACTAGGGACGACGTATACTGGAGATGGAGGAATTTATGATTGGGTAAAAATGGCTTTCGGTCGTCGCTGGGGTGCTCGAGTAGCTTGGTTTTATTGGATCAATTTCCCAATTTGGATGGCAAGTTTAGCTGTTTTATTTACAGAGGTCATGACTCAAATTTTCGGATTAGAATTAGGGACACCCGTTTTGATCGTAGGACAGTTAGTCTTTATTTGGGCCGTTACGTTTATTAGTTGTTTTCCAGTTAGTGATAGTAAATGGATCTTAAATCTAGCAGCATTTGCTAAAGTAGCCATCATGGTTTGTTTAGGTGTTTTAGGAATTTATCACGCTGTGACCAAAGGGATGGCAAACGATTTTTCTGGTAGAGCGTTACTGCCAAGTTTTGATTTGGAAAGTTTAAGTTTTATTTCGGTGATACTATTTAACTTTTTAGGGTTTGAAGTGGTCACAACACTTGCCAGTGATATGGAGAATCCTAAAAAACAAATTCCTCAAGCCATTATTTTCGGTGGTATTTTAATTGCCTTCTTCTATCTCTTTGCTGCATTTGGGATGGGAGCAGCAGTTCCAGCAGATCAATTGTCGACATCTGGTGGTTTGATCGATAGCTTTATTTTATTGGTTGGTGGAATCAATCCATTTGTCATCATAATTGGGTTATTGTTTATGTATACATTAGCAGCAAATCTGATTTCTTGGGCTTTAGGAGTCAACTATGTTGCCTTTTACGCTGCTAAAAATCATGATATGCCAAAAGTATTTGCAAAAGAAAATCCTAAAAATGAAATGCCAGTAGGCGCATCTATCGTCAATGGAATCGTCGCTTCAGTCTTAGTGATTGCAGCACCCTTTATTCCAAATGAAAATATTTTTTGGGCCTTCTTCGCTTTAAATGTGGTGGCATTATTAATTTCATATATTATGATGTTCCCAGCTTTCTTAAAATTACGTAAAATCGATCCTGATCAAGAACGACCGTTTAAAGTACCAGGTGGGCCAACTTTACTAAAAATAATTGCCTATGTACCATTTGTTTTATTAGTTATTACCTTATTTTTCTCAGTCGTACCATTATCTAGTACGGAATTTAGTGAGAAAATCCCGATTCTAATTGGAACAGTTGTTGCCACGATCATAGGTGAAATTTGTATTCGTCTAGGCGATAAAGAATATGCTAAAAAACAAGTAGAAAAAAATCAAGATAAAAGGAGTGTCGAACATGAAAACAATTGATAGCTCACCAAAAAAAGATGGATTTCGGATGCCAGGAGAATTTGAACCTCATCAAGGAGTCTATATCTTATGGCCGGAACGTCCAGATAATTGGCGAAATGGTGGTAAACCAGCTCAGAAAACCTTTGTAGAGGTAGCCGTTGCAATCAGTGAATTTGAACCTGTGACGGTTGGTGTATCTGCTGAACAATATGATAATGCTCGTCATATGTTACCTGAAAGTGTTCGGGTTGTTGAAATAGCGAATGATGATGCTTGGGTTCGAGATTGTGGACCGACCTTTGTCAAAAACGACGAAGGGGAAATCCGTGGTGTGGATTGGACCTTTAATTCATGGGGCGGCTTAGTCGACGGTCTTTATTTCCCTTGGGACAAAGATGATCAAGTAGCACAAAAAATTTGTGAAGTAGAGTGGAAAGATCGTTATCGCCTAAATGATTTTGTCTTAGAAGGTGGTTCAATTCATGTGGATGGTGAAGGGACGTTAATCACGACAGAAGAGTGCTTACTTTCAGAAGGTCGAAATGCTCAACTTTCAAAAGAACAAATCGAACAAGTCTTAAAAGAATATCTTTCATTAGAAAAGATTATTTGGCTAAAACGCGGTATTTATCTAGATGAAACGAATGGTCACGTAGATAATATCGTTAATTTTGTAAAACCAGGTGAAGTCGTTTTGGCTTGGACGGATGATCAAAATGATCCACAATATGAAATTTCTAAAGAATGCTTAGCTATTTTAGAAAATGAAACAGATGCTAAAGGTCGAAAACTGGTTATCCATAAATTATATGTACCAAAACCTATTTTGATTACTGAAGAAGAAAGCTTCGGTGTTGATGCAGTAGCAGGTACATTACCGCGAGAAAAAGGGGACCGTTTAGCTGCCAGTTATGCAAATTATTATACGGCCAATGGTGGGATCGTTTTACCGTTATTCGATGATCCAAATGATGAAAAAGCCATAAGTTTATTGCAAGAATTATATCCTGATAGAAAAGTTGTTGGTGTACCTGCAAGAGAAATTCTTTTAGGTGGTGGCAATATCCATTGTATCACCCAACAAGTACCAAAATGAGGTGGAACCTATGAAAAAACGTATTGTAGTAGCTTTAGGAGGAAATGCGATCCTGACAACGGATCCTAGTGCTAAAGGTCAGCAAAAGGCTTTAGCGCACACGGCGTATTATTTAGCTGATTTTATTGAGGCAGGACATGAATTGATCATCACGCATGGCAATGGTCCACAAGTTGGCAACTTATTACTGCAGCAGCAATTAGGAGCAACAGAGAAAAATCCAGCTATGCCAGTTGACACAGCTGTTGCAATGACTCAAGGCAGCATTGGCTATTGGTTAGAAAATGCATTAGTAGCTGAGTTGAAAAAAAGAAATCTCTCTAAAAATACCGCTACAATTCTAACTCAAGTCGTTGTTAGCGAAACTGATCCAGCATTTCAAGCACCAAGTAAACCGATTGGTCCTTTTTTAAGTAAAGAAGAAATGGAAGTCGAAAAACAACAGACATCTGCCGTTTTTGTCGAGGATTCAGGCCGAGGTTTTCGTAAAGTGGTTCCTTCACCAAAGCCAATCGATATCGTTGAATATCCTGTGATCCAACAAATGGTAGAAAACGGGATTATCACGATTGCTGGAGGTGGAGGTGGCATTCCCGTAGTGATCAAAGAGGGAATTTATCAAGGAGTTGAAGCTGTCATCGATAAAGACTTTGCTTCTGAAAAAATCGCGGCTTTAGTGCATGCAGATATGTTGGTTATATTAACAGGTGTAGATCATGTTAGTATCAATTTTAATCAACCAAACCAAGCGGATTTAACTAAAGTTCGTGTCGCTGAAATTGAAAAGTATATTGAAGACAATCAGTTTGCACCTGGCAGTATGTTGCCAAAAGTTCAAGCAGCAATAACCTTTATTAAAGAAAATGCTAAAGGTAAAGCGGTGATTACCTCCTTAGAAAATATCAAAAATTTATTAGAAGAAGAAACCGGCACAATCATTACTGCTTAGTTTTAATAAGAAGAGTAGGGGCAAAAACTAGTTTCTACTCTTTTTTTCTGATATATTAAAAATATATCGCTTACATACTGAAATAATAAAGAGTGACCGATAAAGTAAAGGAGTGCAGCTCGTATGAAATTAACAACTAGCAATCCTAAAGAGGATGGCTTTTTTGCACCAGGAGAATTTGATCCACATGAAGAAACATATCTGATTTGGCCGGAGCGAGCTGATAATTGGCGTAATGGTGGGAAACCTGCTCAAGCAGCCTATGCAGCCGTAGCTAAAGCAATTGCATTGTTTGAGCCTGTTACTATGTTGGTTTCTGCTAAACAATACAAAAATGTCCGCCAATCATTACCAGAAAAAATCAGAGTACTGGAAATGAGCAATAATGATGCTTGGATCAAGGATTATGGTCCAATTTATGTAACGAACGAAAAAGGGGAAGTTCGTGGAGTTGACTGGCGCTTTAATGCTTGGGGCGGCTTATTAGATGGACTATATTTTCCTTGGGATCAAGATGATTTGATTGCTGAAAAATTATGCGAGTTCAATCGAATCGATTATTATTCTTTGAAGGAATTTATTTTAGAGGGGTGTTCTATTCATTTAGATGGAGATGGAACATTGTATACAACTGAAGAAGTTTTACTTTCAGAAGGTAGAAATGGTAAACTCTCTAAAGAGGAAATCGAAACGATCTTAAAAAGCTACTGTAATGTAGAAAAAATCATTTGGCTAAAACAAGGCTTCTTTTTAGACGAGACGAACGGTGATATTGATAATATGCTCAATGTGGTACGACCAGGTGAGCTTGTTTTGACGTGGACAGATGATCCTGAAGATCCTCAGTATGAGATTTCTAAGGCTGCTTATGAACAATTAAAAAATGAAACGGATGCCAAAGGTCGAAAATTGACTATTCACAAAATGTTGATGCCTGAACCCATGTATATTACAACCGAAGAAAGTCAGGGAGTAGACCCAGTCAATGGCATGTTGCCAAGATTTCCTGGAGATCGACTGACTGCTAGCTATGTTAGTTATTATACGGCGAATGGCGGTATTATCTATCCCTTATTTAATGATAAAAATGATCAGGCAGCTGGAGAATTATTGGAAACATTATACCCAGACCGCAAAATTATCGGCGTTCCTGCTAGGGAAATTTTATTAGGCGGTGGAAATATTCATTGTATTGCACAAAGTATTCCTAAAATTAGGTAGGAGGGAAATAGATGGACTTTTTTGAAGTGGTAAACCCTCATGTTTCAGAGTTAACAAAAAATGAGCACCTATTATTTGACTATGTTGTGAAAAATTTGAATGAAATTAAAAATAAAAGTATTCGAGAAGTAGCTGATGATTGTTTTGTTTCCACAACGACTTTTTTGAGATTTGTTAGAAAAATTGGGTTTTCTGGTTATAGTGAATTTACAACTGTAATCAAATATACTCTTTTAAACCAGAAAAAAGAAGAGAAAGTCAGTCCCTTTGTTGTGTCGCAAAAGGATTATCGGGAAGAGTATTTAAAGAATATCAATGAATCCGTTCGCGTGATCGATAAAAATAGTTTGCTCAAAGTCGGCGAATTTTTGAAGAAAAAGCCGATTATTTATTTATTTGCTAAAGGCATGAATAAACAGCTGATGCAATACGTAAAGTATCTATTTGTCGCAGCTGGATTTTTAGTCGTATTTCCTGAAGATCAGTCGATGCGGGCAATTGTGCAACGGCAGATCAAATCAGAGGATATGGTATTTATTTTAACGTATCAAGGAAAAGATGAAGAATGGATTCAATTGATGCAATACTTAAAAAATGCGGCTCATCCACTGCTTGTTTCGATCACAGGAGCTGATAATAACGTCGTACAAAATATGAGCGATATTAATTTTTATGTATTTACAGATGAACTTTTTTTAAATAAGATGGAAATTACGTCTCATATTTCAATGTTGGCGATCATGGAATTGATTTTATATCAATATTTAGATAATGCTGAAGAAGGGGAGTATCATTTAGTTTTTAAATAACTAGCCCTCATTTATATTTGTGAAATATTTATCGAAAATAACAAAAAAAGTTGCCTTGAACAAGCATCGTTCAGGACAACTTTTTGACTATAGTTTGCCATAATCATGTTGATGTTTTGGTGTATGCTTCAACAATGAATAGGCAGCCAGCGTGATCGCAGATAATGTTGCTCCTGTAACTAAAATTTTTTTCATAAACATCATTCCTTTCTATAAAAGCGTCTATCTATACTTAAGTGCAAAAACTGCACATACGTGGACGGTAGGATTCGAACCTACACCTCATCAGGTCGAGAATAAACATCCGTTAGTCCTCAAAGAGTTTTAACACCACGTTCATCCACAAAGTTATTGGTTGTTTACTATGATTAAACTATAACCTTAATAGATTAAATCAAACATAAAAAAGCTTGAAGAAAGTGTGAATTCGTTTGAACTTGTTATGAAGAGTATGAATATCTTTGCGAATAAAAAAACAAACGACTTAGAAAGGAAACGGATTACTCTGTGCTATAATAAAAAGTAAATGACTAGAAAAGAGCGTGACAGGAATAATGTGGAAAACAACTGAAGAGAAAACAGCAGCCTACCAATTGCTAGTACAGCAACAAGCAGCAATCATTGAAATTGAGCATGATAAAATCGCTAATCTTGCAAATTCTTCTGCCTTATTAGCCGATGCCTTACCTCATACTGTTTTTGCAGGTTACTATTTATTTAATGGGGAAGAATTAGTTTTAGGGCCATTTCAAGGAAAAGTTTCTTGTACACGAATCACGATGGGGAAAGGGGTCTGCGGAGAGTCAGCTGAAAAGCGTGAAACGTTAATCGTTGAAGATGTTAAAAATCATAAAAACTATATCTCTTGTGATTCAGCTGCTCGTTCTGAGATTGTTGTGCCGATGGTTAAGGATGGGAAGCTATTAGGTGTGTTAGATTTGGATAGTTCGATCACTCACGGCTATGACGAGGTGGATCAAACGTACTTGGAACAATTTGTTGAAGCCCTGTTAAAGAATACTGATTTCTAGTTTAAGTTGAGCGTTCTTTTCGCGTAATCTATTTTGCCATGAGATAATCATTAAAAATAGAGCGAGAGGATGATTAACATGTTAGAAGTGTACTTGAATTTTAAGAATGAGGCAAAGGCCGCGATCGCTTTTTATGAAACAGTGTTTGATGTGAAAAATGAAGGCATTATGACATTCGCAGATGCACCGGCAGATCCCGAACACCCAACGCCGGAAGCTTGGAAAGACTTGGTCATCAACTCTTCGATAACAATCGAAGGTGTACCTGTCATGATATCAGATGTACCAGATGGTATGGGCTTGACGTTTATTGAAGGCAATAATGTTTCGCTAGTAATCAATACAAATGATGAGGCAAAAATCGATCGAATTTTTAATCGTTTAGCAGAAGGTGGTAAAATATCGATGCCGCTTGGGGAAACTTTTTGGGCTAAAAAATATGGTATGGTCGTTGATAAATTTGGAATCAATTGGATGCTTAATTACTCTGATGAGGCTTGATTTTAAAGTTTAACACTATACATTTAATGAAAGATCACCAAGCTAGCACAAACTGCTGCGTTTATTGGTGGTCTTTTTATGTTCGTAGCAAGTACTTAAGATCATTGTTTCATTTGGTTTGATTTCTGCTATAATGATTGAGGAAATAGTAAGGAGTGAGCGAGTTTGATTGGTTATCTATATCTTTTTGTAGCTATAATAAGTGAGGTCATTGCCACAAATTTATTAAAAGCGACGGATGGTTTCAGTAAATTAATTCCATCTGTAGAATGCTTGATCGCTTATGTAGTTTGTTTTTACAGTTTATCAAAAGCAATAAAATATATGCCATTAAATGTAGCGTATGCATTATGGGGAGCAGTGGGTATCATCTTAATTACTGTTTTTTCTGTTGTCTATTGGAAAGAACAAATCAATACACCCACGATTATCGGACTTGGCTTTATTGTGATTGGAACGGTTTTAGTGAATGTATTTGGAACAGGTCATTGATTTTTAGAGCCAAAGTCAAATAAGAGAAGCTTGTTATCTTGTTCAGCTAAAAGGTGGAAGAAGCAACGTTTGATCCTTTAAATGTTTAAAAAAATATGTTATACTAACAAAAGCGTATAGTATGCTATTTAATCTTAACGGGGACGTTACGGATTCGACAGGCATAGTTGAGCTTGAATCGCGTTTCGTAGGTTACGTCTACGTAAAAACGTTACAGTTAAATATAACTGCTAAAAACACAAACAATACTTTCGCTCTAGCTGCGTAAAAACAGCGGGTGAAGATCCTCTCGGCATCGCCCATGTGCTCGAGTAAGGGTCTCAAATTAAGTGGGATACGCTAAATTTTTCCGTCTGTAAAATTTAGAAGAGATCATCAGACTAGCGAGAGTTTGGGCCTGTTATGCGGCATAAGCTTCAGCGAAACCTTAAAATAGTATGACTATGAACGTAGAAGTTTAAGTGACAATGTGTTTGGACGCGGGTTCGACTCCCGCCGTCTCCATTTTTAGTAAATGTGAGAAGAAAAGTTGAAATGTAAAAACAGTTATAAATGCTTTTGTATAGGCGTTTATAGCTGTTTTTTGTTTTTGGAGAAAAGTTAAGAAAAAGAAAGTAACGCAAAAGTGAGTATAAGCGTACCTGTATTTTTTTGTAAAGATTAAACTAAGTAATATATTAGTAAAATGGTACCACCATTAACCATTCAACATTTTTTACAACTCCGCTCAACCACTATAAACTAAAAAAAGAACACCTATCTATGTGTTCGTCATAATCATCAGCCGCTCTTTCATCAGGGCGGTTTTATTTTGCGTTTGACTTTTAGGTGTACCTAACTTATTATAGGAGTATCTTCTTTCAGTGTAAGTAAGAAGATTCCCTAGAATAATTATTTATTGTTTACCGTCTCTTACGAGGCGGTTTTTTTGTTTACATTTTTTTAATAAAAAGGCAAAGTGTTAACATTGTATGTGGTTGGTTTCATAAGCTAAATCCGTTAAATTCGATTCGTTTATAATTAATTCGACCTTAATACCTAGTTCTTTATTTCTAATATATAATATAGTATACTTAATGTGTGTTTCTGAAACAGATTATACTATTTGGAGGTTGAGATGAAAAAAGTTAAAATAATACTTTTGGTAGGGGTTATGATTCTCATTGGCGTTGGAGGGTGTAAAATGAAAGAAGATTATACAAAAGATACTGAAATTTATATCAACAATACAAGTTCAAACAAAACTAATGTCATTAATAAATCTTTTTTTGGCAAGTGGTATAATGAAAATGATGATTTTGAAGTAACAATTAAAGAGTCAGACAATTCACAAAAAGCTAGTTTAAATTTTTCTGATGATAACATGATTTCAGGAGAAAATTTAAAAGTCAATAGAATTCAAGATAATACAATTGATGTATTAGGTACAAATAACGATACGATCTATTCGTTTACCTTAAATGACGATAGTACATTAGTTTTTTCCGAGAGCTCTAAGCATTCAAATGCTGAAAATATTCCTAGTGTTTCGGCTCCTATAACTTTAAAAAAGAGACTTTGAATAGTCTCTTTTTTAAAGATGTAAATTTCATATTACCAATTAGTAACAGAATAACGCCAAACAAAACTCGAACCAACTAAATAATAAGTATTGTTATCTGAATTACAAAGTTCAGGGTAAGTATACCAAGGATTCCAAACAAAGTATGCTCTTTGTTCTCCACCACCCCATCCAGGAACTTTGTATGTTCCTATAATGTCAAGAGCATGCCATTTACCTTGATAGTTTCCACCAAAGCCTTCCCATGCTCCCCAAATGGCATTACTTTTTCTAACTTGTGTTAGAACTTCTTGCCAATTCATAGGGCGATTAACATAATAAGGATAAACACCTCTAGAGTTTGCGTATTCAATAACATTCTGTGCGCTTAAAGCTTGATTTTTGTTTTTTCCTGCGAATTGAGCCATTTGTTTTGCAGTGGTTGGTCTAGCATCATTTTTGTTGTTCAAAATCATTGCTGCGGCATAAGCTGAACACCACTGCTCGTCTGATTTTTGAGTTTCTGTTACATTCCAATTAATTTTAGTACCAGTTTGATCCACCGTTATCGATCGACTATTAACGATATTTGATTGTTTAATGCTACTCAATTCGTCAAGCTCGACACTTGTAGTTAAAGAGGAATCCACTTCTTGTCTCAAAGTATCTTGACTCACATTTTCTTCAATAGTTGGTCTCATTGGAGAAGTATAGATTTTAGTAATTGAATCATCATTTTCAATGTATATATCTCCATTTTTTTCTATAAATGTTATTGTTGCATTATCATAAGTAGACTTTAAACTTTCAATTTCATTTGCTAAAAATTTTGAAAGTTTAGTAGAATAATTCCCGTCTTCCGTTAAATTAACGGAAAATACATATTTTACAATTCCGTTTTCACTAACTGGAAATATATTTGTTTTTTGTTCGTTACTTTCGCTAATCATTTGAAAAGGTTCTAATAACTTATAATCTGCCATGTTAATACTTCTACCTTCAAAAGACAAATAACCAGTCAAATAACTTTCTATGTTATCTTTGGCATAATTTTTGACAACATCACTGACTTCAGGAGTTGCAATATGGATTTGATTTTCCGCAGCCATAGCGTTTTCTCCAAACAACATAAAATTAAACAAACATAGACCTAATACTAACAACTTTTTCTTAAACAATTAAATCACTCCTTAATAATATTTTATTCAAACAATTGTATTACATAAATAACTATATGTCATTCTATTGTGTCTGCCAATATATGCTTTTTTCGCAAAATTCGGCAATCTTATTCTCAACTTAGCACTAGCAATTTATACAACTCTGCAGCATCCTCTAGATCCTCAAACTCCCAACTAGCCGATCCACCATCGCTAACCAAGCCTACTACATTACCGTCTAATATAATTATCTGATCCACATAAAAACCCCCTTACGATAATATACGCAAGGAGGGGAGGAAATTATTAATCTTTTTACAAATAAAAATCCCTACTGTAAAAGTAGGGGAGAGGTCACTCTATAAAATCGCCATCATCAAAGTAACTAGCACAAAAATCATTAATATCTTGAGTAATCTCTAAATCCATACCATTGTAGGGATCCTCATCATGTTTATTAGACCACTTGGTGAAGTTATGTACTATCATGTGGCGTAAGTCATTAAAATCGATGTACTGATCGTATTGCTTGGCCCCGTCTGTAGAGTTTATCACTGCAGTGTTGAGATCTGCAAAACCGCGAAATGTGCCAACTACGTGATCCTTAACTCGTCCAAGGTGATCTCGAATGTTTAGTTGGATCTCAAGAACTTTATTTTGTTTGATTGATCGCTCAAGACAACGTTCGATATATTGTAAATCTTGCTGAGGTAGGCGAGGGATGTTTTTCATAGCTTCAGCTTTTACTTTATTGATTGCTGCAGTTAACTCACCCAAGGCAAAAGCGGTCATCCATTTTTTCATCACACGATCTGCATATTTCAAAAAATAAGTATCGTTTAGATCTGGTTTATCTGACATCGTAAACACCCTCCGTTTATTTAAGGTGCTTTTATTGTGCAAACGTTTGTTCTCGTTTGTCTAGCGTAAGATACTTTCCTAAAAGATAAGAAGTGAATAAATGAATTTGCATTAATTTTGCATTTGTATTTATAAAAAGATGGAAAACCCAGTATTTTCAAAGTAGGTTAAAAGAACGCCGTCTCTATAACTTTTATGGAGACAGACAGTAGAAACGTTGATGTACAGAAGTTTGTACAGCGTTTCTACTGTCTATTTTTTTGTAATGAATGCCATTTCCATAATTAGCAAACAAAGCAGTAATCTATTCCTGTTTTTCCTTTATATTAACATTTACCTCTTGCATTATAGTGTACTTTAAGTTGTATAATAAATAATAAACAAGTAGTAGATTGAGAGGATGATAAGAATGGAGTATACGAAATTAGGTAATACTGGACTAGATGTTTCAAGAATTTGTTTAGGTGCAATGAGCTTTGGAGACCCTAAAAATTGGATTCATAAATGGGTACTTGAAGAGGAAGATAGTAGACCGCTAATCAAAAGAGCCCTAGAACTAGGCATAAACTTTTTTGATACTGCCAATGTTTATTCTTTGGGTAGAAGCGAAGAAATTTTAGGGAAAGCGTTGAAGGACTACGCAAACCGAGATGAAATTGTACTAGCAACGAAAGTTCACCAAAAAACGTTTGATGGTCCAAATGGACAAGGATTATCAAGAAAAGCGATTATGTCTCAAATTGATCAGAGTTTGAAGCGTCTGCAAACAGATTATGTGGATTTATATATCATCCACCGTTGGGATCCTTATACACCAATTGAAGAAACTATGGAAGCACTAAATGACGTTGTCAAAGCTGGAAAAGCAAGATATATTGGGGCTTCAGCGATGTATGCTTATCAATTTCAACAAGCAAACAATATAGCAGAAAAGAATGGTTGGGCAAAATTTGTTTCTATGCAAAACCACTTAAATTTGATTTATCGTGAAGAAGAACGTGAAATGATTCCCTATTGTCTTTCTGAAAAAATTGCACTTACACCTTATAGTCCAATGGCATCAGGGCGATTAATTCGAAGTGCCACAGAAGCAACCAAACGAAGCACCACTGATGATGCACAAAAAGCTAAATATGATG
Organism: Enterococcus rotai; assembly: GCF_001465345.1. Lineage (NCBI taxonomy): Bacteria > Bacillati > Bacillota > Bacilli > Lactobacillales > Enterococcaceae > Enterococcus > Enterococcus rotai. The sequence goes on from NZ_CP013655.1 coordinate 2,752,296, forward strand.
AAACCGCGGATAAAGATCAGATGATTATAGATCGCGTTGCTGAATTGGCTGCCAAATATGAGACCAATAAAGTGAATATTGCCTTAGGATGGTTACTACAAAAAAATCCAGTAGTTGCACCTGTTATTGGCGCAACAAAAATGAATCATATCGAAACAGCGGTTGGCGCGGTAGATTTTAAATTAAGTCAAGCAGATGTACTTTATTTAGAAGAACCTTATATCCCACACAAAGTAGTGGGACATGTCTAAAAAAATGAGGCCGAGACAAAAGCGTTTAGCTCCGAGAAATAAGAGGGAATTCACGAAAATTACTTTTCAAATTTTTGTGAATTTCAGCTTATTTCCGAAGGAGCTGCTTTTTTGTCGCCGTTTATTCGGATTTAGAGCGCGAAACAAAACTTTTTTTTAGTTTTGTCCCACGCTCATTTTTTGCTATTTTCTTAAAATGAAACGATCTCCAGCAGCCATTATCTGGATTCTTTCAGGATTGGTTACTCTATGAATCAGATCAGCTGGATTTCCATTGAAAACATTCATATGAGGAGCATCCACTGTTCCCCAATGAGACAAAAGTAAAGCAGCATTTGGATAAGTGTTAGCAAGTTTAATCGCATTATCTAAGCCAATATGCCATTCGTTATCAGAAAAATCAAAGAGAATCGCATCAGGTTCAGGCATTTCTAGATGGGATGTTAATAACTTGGAGTCGCCAGGAATCCACATGGTTCCATCTGGTGTTTCAATCCAAAATCCACAAAAGTCCTCTAATTTAAAGACACGATTGTATTTTTTACTTTCATTTTGCCATAAATGGTCAGCAGGTGTTAATGTTATTTTTAATGGATCTTCTTTAAAAGAAGCATGTATTTCATGACCAAATGCTTCAAACATCATTTTTTCTTTAACTAGTCCAGCAACATATTTAGGTGCGTGTAGAGCATTTGTCAGCGGTAGTAATTTTTTTAAGGTTGCTATACTAAAATGATCATTGTCAGCATGGGTGATAAGTATACTATCCAGATGCGGCACTTGATCCGTTTTGATTGGCATTTCAATTAACAAAGGCAAATCAAATCCTTCTAATACTGGATCAACCATCATACAATAGCCTCTGCTATTTAAAAATATACCTGAATTTCCTAGCCAGCGGATTTCAGTATGATGATTCACTTGAAAGGCTTCTGCGCCAAACGGAATGGTTTTTGGTGGTGTTGCTTGTGATTGTTCGTTCATTATTTTCTCCTGTCCAAGAACATTATTTTGTATAACTATTTTTAGCAATAGTAAAAGTTAATCAAATCTTGCTGTAATGTTAGCGACAATTGATAACCTCCTAATGTTGCATCTGTTTAAAGTATACACCTTAAAGTGCACTTTAAATCAAGTGGAAATACTGGTAAGATAGAATGACCAAATACTTAAATGATAGAAGAGGGATTGATTACTATGAATATTTCAGAAGTTGCAGCAAAATATGATATGACACCTGCTACGATTCGCTACTATGAGAGTCAAGGATTAATGCCTGCAATTACCCGTAACCAATCAGGAATTAGAGATTTTCAAGAAGAAGATTTAATTTGGGTTGAATTTATTAAATGCATGAGGGATTCAGGTTTGTCTATTCATTCTCTTTCAAAATATTCAGAATTATATCAAATGGGGGAACAAACGTTGGTCCAAAGAAAAGAGATTTTGGTGAATGAATATCAGAAACTTTTAAAGAAACAGGCATTAATTAATGGTACTGTGGCTAAATTAGAGAAGAAAATCGAGGATTATGATCATAAAATCAAAGAGTGTGAGGAAAATATATTTAAGGAAAAGAACTAGGCTAGTTTAAACTGGAGGGAAATGAAAATGTATCTTTTTCAAAGAATTGAAGAAGCAGTTTTTAAGCAAAATGATGCCCGACGAGTGATTGGCGAATTTATTCTTGAAAATCGTGACCAACTAAAATCTTACTCGATGGAAGAGATTGCCAAGAAAACCTTTACGTCTAAGCCAACCTTAGTTCGATTTGCGAAATATTTTGGCTATTCGGGTTGGAAAGAATTTATGTATGCTTTTACTCATGAAGTGGCCTATCATGACGACAATGCTTACGTAGATGTTGATCCTAACTTTCCTTTTTCAGCTGAACACGATACGTTAGAAATCATTGAAAGTATTGCGACTTTAAAAATTCAGAGTATCAAAGATACTGTTTCTTTGATTGCTATAGAAGATCTTAACAAAGCTGCAGAACTTATTCATGGTGCAAATAGCGTTGTGATTTATGGGACGAGTCCAAATTATTATTACGGTGAACTGATTAAGAGAAATTTGTTATCGATTCAAAAGAAAGCAATTATGGCCAATTCGGGTGAAAGTGGTATTATCACACAAACAGTGAATAACAAAGATTGTGCGATTGTGATTTCTTATTCTGGGAGTAGCTTTGATGACAACCCAACTAGCAATGTAAAATTATTAATGAAAAATTCTGTACCAATCATTAGTATCACAAGCGGTGGTGAAAACTATTTAAGGGATTACTCAGATGTTGTTCTTAATATTTCTAGTAAAGAAAAATTGTATTCCAAGATAGCCAATTTTGCGACACAGGAATCCATTCTATTTATTCTCGATGCTCTGTTCGCAAAAGTATTTTCACTTGATTATGAAGTCAATAGAAGGAATAAAATTACAAATTCAAAATTATTAGAGTCTAAAAGACAAGCAACCTTTAAACAATTATCTGAAAAATTTTGATCATAAAAAGCACTTGGATATTTTGGGCCAAGTGCTTTTTACCTGTCTTCATAACCAGATTAAAGAATACTTTTTTTACTTGAGGGGTCAATAATGTCAGTGAGGTCAAAATGATATTTTTCATAAGTGTAAATAAAAATGGCACAGTTTGGCAAATGAATAGGAATTTTTCTATCAGAATGCTTCCAAATAGAGTTTAAAAAGTAAAAACACGCACCATTGTGCGATATTGCCAAAACCTTTTGATGATCTTCCTGCTCCATAATCGAATGAAGTGTTTTAATCATTCTATTTTGAACGTCAGAAGCTTTTTCGCCTCCAAATTGTTCATAGAAAGTTTCAAAATTGTGGGGACCTTTTGGCTGTAGCTCCGAACTTTCTCCCTCAAATCGTCCAAAATTCATTTCTTTCAACCCTTTTTTTCGTTGATAAAAGTGATTGCTGTTTGTAATGATTTCCAATGTGTCGCAAGCACGCTCTTGGGTTGATGAGTAGTAATGATCAAAGTGAATTTGATTTTCTTGAAAAAATGTTGCTGCTTGCTTTGCTTGTTTTTTTCCTTTATTTGTTAATGGGGAATCACATGCACCTTGGATTTTACCCAACTGATTAAAAAGTGTTTCTCCATGACGCATCAGATATAACTGTTTTTTCATTTGAACACCTCCTCAAGCTCATTATAAATCTTAAAGTGAGCTTTAAGTCAATCATTTCCGTTAAAAATTCAAGGAAATATGAAACGGATTTCAATAATGTCAACTTTTTCCTTTATTTTCCGAAATATGTTTCGAGATGTTTTGAAACTATTGGTAACGCTATCAATAAATGGTAAAGTTCGATTAGAAACAAGAGTTGAATAACCGGTTGATTCAAAATAGGATCTTGTTACATTGAAGGGAGAAATCCATGAGTAAAAAATATGAACAGTTGGCCCAAGAGATTATTGAGACGTTAGGTGGAAAGGAAAATATTGCAGATGCCTATCATTGTCAAACACGCCTTCGTTTTAAACTAGTAGATGAACAAAAAGTTGACAAAGAAGGTCTTGGTGAATTAGAAGGAGTCGCAACTTATTTAGTTAATGCAGGTGTTCATCAGGTTGTCATAGGAACGCATGTGAAAGATGTCTTTGAAGAGATTGAGAAAAAAATCGATATTACTGCAAAAAATGAACCATCATCTGAGAAAAAAGGCATATTTAATAGCATTATTGAGTTTGTAGCTGGTACATTCCAGCCAATTATTCCTGCATTATCTGGAGCTGGAATGGTTAAAGCTGTTCTAGCATTGTTAGTTGTTTTTAAGGTTGTTTCTGTCGAATCACAAACGTATTATTTATTGAATTTATTTGCAGATGGCGTGTTTTTCTTCTTACCGATGATCTTAGCTTTTACAGTTGCTCAAAAATTGAGATGCAATCCTATCTTGGCAGCATCTGTCGCAGCAATGATGATGCATCCAAATTGGGGGGTATTAGTCACAGCAGGAGAGCCAGTTAAATTCTTTGATCTTATTCCTTTTACCTTAGCTACTTATACTGGTTCTGTTATTCCGATTCTTTTAATTATTTTCGTTCAGTCTTATGTAGAGAAATTTCTCAATCGTGTGATACCAAAATCAGTTGAATTAGTCTTTGTACCAATGTTGACTTTTCTAATTATGGGAACTTTGGCGTTTTCAGTACTAGGTCCGATTGGCAGTATTATTGGTGGTTATCTGGCAGCATTCTTTACGTTTTTAAGTGTAAATGCTAGTTGGGTACCAGCAGTCTTGATCGGTGGTTTTCTGCCGATTATGGTGATGTTTGGTCTTCACAATGGTGTTGCTCCTTTAGGGGTGATGCAAATGGCAGAGCTTGGTTATGATAGTATTTTTGGGCCAGGCTGTGTTTGCTCAAATATTGCTCAAGCAACGGCTTCTGCGGTAGTTGCATTTAGAACAAAAGATAAAAAATTGAAGCAATTAGCTGTTTAGGGTTCAATTACTGCATACATGGGGATTACTGAACCAACATTATATGGTGTGAATTTACCTAAAAAATACCCGTTGATTGCAGCTATGATTGGTGGTGGAGCAGGTGGTTTATATGCTGGATTAACGAATACACATCGCTTTGCAACAGGATCATCTGGTTTACCTGCAATTTTACTTTATATTGGTGATAATTCGATGGCTTTTTTCTGGAATATTATGATTGCTTTGATCATTTCAGCAGTCGTATCAGCCGTATTAACCTATGTGTTAAGTTTTAAATTTGAAAAAGAAGTAACAGTACCATCAGTTAAAGAAATTATTTTAGAGGATACAATAATTGCTAATCCTATTAAAGGGAATGTCATGTCCTTGAGTGAAGTACAAGATGGCGCTTTTGCATCGGAGGCTCTTGGTAAAGGGTTTGCTATTGAGCCAATAGAAGGAAAAGTAATTGCACCATTTAATGGGAAAATCGAGGCTATTTTTCCAACAAAACATGCAATTGGACTTGTGTCGGATACTGGAATAGAACTTTTGATTCATGTAGGTTTAAATACTGTAGAGTTAAAAGGTCAATATTTTGATACTTTGGTAGAGTCGGGGCAAACAGTAAAAAAAGGGCAGGTAATCCTAAATTTTGATTTGGAAAAAATAAGAGAAGCTGGCTATGAAACGCAAGTGCCAGTTGTGATAACTAATACCCCTCAATACTCTTCAATTGAATTAACAACTAAAGGACAATTAGCAAATAACGAAGAAGTATTGATCGTTAAAGTGTAAAGATAATAGAATAATCATCTAAATGGATAATAATTAAGATTAATAGTTTTGAAAAAAGAATAGGAGCTGTAAATATATGACTTTAGATAAACATTTCTTGTGGGGTGGGGCAACAGCTGCAAACCAAGCAGAAGGCGGTGTATTAGAAGGTGGCAGAAAGCTTTCTAATATTGATGTATTACCATGTGGTGAAGATCGTAAGAAAGTAGCTTTAGGTGAGTTGGAAATGTTAGATTGGCAGGACGGCTATTATTACCCTGCAAAAGAGGCAATTGATATGTACCATCGTTATATGGAAGATATTCAATTATTTGTGGAAATGGGGTTTAAAGTTTATCGTATGTCATTGTCGTGGTCTCGTATTTTCCCAAATGGAGATGACGCTAAACCAAATGAAGAAGGTCTTGCGTTTTATGAAGCTATTTTTCAAGAATTAAGAAAGCACCAGATTGAACCATTAGTGACGATTGCTCACTTTGATGTTCCCGTTCATTTGATTAAAGCTTATGGTGGCTGGAAGAACCGTCAGTTGGTTGAATTTTATACACGGTATGCTGAAACTGTTTTGAAGCGTTATAAAGGCTTAGTTAAGTATTGGTTGACAATTAACGAAATCAACATCATCTTACATCAGCCATTTGTTGGTGGTGGAATTATCTTTAAAGAAGGTGAAAATCAAGAAGAAATTAAATATCAAGCTGCGCATCATCAACTAGTAGCAAGTGCTTTAGCAACTAAAATTGCCCATGAAGTGGATGCAAAAAATCAGGTTGGCTGTATGTTGGCAGGTGGTAGCCATTACCCCTATACGTGTCGCCCAGAAGACTATCAAGAAGCGATTAATCGTGATCGTGAAGGCTACTTTTTTATTGATGTTCAGGCACGGGGGAAATACCCCAATTATGCCTTGAAAAAATTAGCGCGCGAAGGGTTACATATTGTGATGGAAGCAGGAGATGAAGAAATTTTGGCAGCATCACCAGTTGATTTTGTAACCTTTTCTTATTATTGTTCACGGACTGTGAGTGCCCATTCAGAAGATTATGAGCAATCAACTGGTAATATCTTTGCATCAATAAAAAATGAACACTTACCCTCAACTGAATGGGGTTGGCAGATTGATCCATTAGGCTTAAGGAACTCTTTGAATCAACTATATGATCGTTACCAAAAGCCTTTATTTATTGTTGAAAATGGCTTAGGTGCAATTGATACGCCAGATGATAATGGTTATGTAGAAGATGAGTATCGTATTGATTATTTACGCAAACATATTCAAGCATTTAAAGATGCAGTAGAGATTGATGGCGTAGAATTGCTTGGCTATACAACGTGGGGATGTATTGATTTAGTTGCTGCCAGTACAGGTCAAATGAGTAAACGATATGGCTTTATTTATGTGGATCGTGATGACGAGGGGAAAGGTACATTAGAACGTTCTAAAAAGAAATCTTTTTATTGGTATCAACGGGTAATTGAGACAAATGGAGAAAATCTTTCTAGTGAAAATTTAACTATGAAGTGAGATATCAATTTAAGAGGTAATAATAGAATCAATCATATAGAAACTAGTCCATATGATTGATTCTTCATTGTAATAAACTATATACAACAATAGCTTGCGCTCGTTGTGCCATTGTTGTATTATTTTGCATTCTTTAACAAACGCAGAAACTCTTTTGAAGCATTGGAAAAAATTTGATTCTTTTTCCAAACAATATTGATGTTTGCAGTCAAGGATGGTGAAAAAGGAATAAACGTTAGGGAGGTATCGGCGGTATTCACAATTCCATCAATGCAAAGTGCACTAGCAACACCTTGTTTTACTAGCAAAGAGGCATTATAAAGAAGATTATAGGTTCCAATGATAGTAAAGTGTTCTATATTTCCTCCAAGCCACTCTGATAGTTGATTATCAACTAAAGATTGATTGGAAATCAGTAGAGGGGTATGCAAGAGATCTTTTGGTTGGACTGTTGGTTTTTCAGCTAGAGGATGTGATTTATTTACTAGAATGCCCCAGCTATCAAACAAAGGTAAGCGGATATATTCATATTTTTGTTTTTCAACAGGATCAATCACCAAACCAAAATCTAACAGACCTTTATCAATTTTTTCTAAAACATCATCAGCATTTCCACTATAAAGATGAATAGTGATTTCTGGATGGTGTTCTCTTAATTCTTCCAACAGTTTTCCAATAAATTCAAAAGCGCTCGTTTCACCGCCTCCAATCGTTATTTCTCCACTGATTACATCATTTTTGGTAAGATTTGAGGTTGTTGCTTCAACTAACGATAGAATTTCTTTTCCTCTATTCATTAAGTAGATACCCTCTTCTGTTAATGAGATAGCTCGATTTCCACGAATAAATAATGTAACACCAAGCTCGTCTTCTAATTCTTTTAATTGTTTTGAAAGTGTTGGCTGAGAGAGGTTTAAAACTTCAGCCGCTTTACTAATAGTTTTTTCTCTTGCTACTGCTAAAAAATACGTTAAGACACGAAGTTCCATTTTAGCACTCCTTCCTATAACTTTTACGAATAGTTAGCTATGTTTTATTGGTATTAGTTAAGTATAAACGATTCAGGTATAATTTGGATAGTAGAAACGAAAGGATGGAATAAAAATGCTAAATAGTGAGCTGCAAAAGAAAATTGTTGGCAAAGAAATTTTAAAGGATTCTCCTTTATTTGAAGAAATTCATTACGCAAAACATGAAAACGAACAATTGATAATGAAACTAAATGCGCAGTATTATCCGAATAAAGAGGTTTTAGCACTTTTGGAGGAAATTACGGGGAAAACAATCGATAGCTCAGTAAAAATTTCCCAGCCTTTTTATAGTGATTTTGGCAAGCATATCACATTTGGAAAAGAAATATTTATTAACCAAAACGTGACTTTCGTAGATTTAGGTGGTATTACGATCGAAGACCAGGTTTTGATTGGTCCTGGTTCTAGATTGGTCACTGTTAACCATTTAGTTTCTCCTAAAAATAGACGGGGAATCAAAGTAGAGCCGATTCATATTAAGCAGAATGCTTGGCTTGGGGCAAATGTCACAGTCTTGCCTGGGGTTACGATTGGAGAGAATTCGATTGTTGCTGCTGATTCAACGGTGACAAAAGACGTGCCTGATAATGTGATTGTAGCAGGAAGCCCAGCTAAAGTGGTTCGGAAAATTGAAGAAGAAAAGAGAACATAAAATAATATTCGCTATTCTTTGCTTATTACTTCTAGTTGTAAAGAGGGGGGAGGGTGATGTGATTACGTCTTATATCAATGAAAGTGAAACGGTGTCTACAATAAATGGCATAATTGAAAACAAACGATTTCATATTGAGCTAACACCCAATTCAGCAACGAAAAAAATGAGAGAACACCTTCCACTAAACATAAGGATGGCTGATTTAAATGGTAATGAAAAATATGCGTATCTATTAGAACATTTACCGACACAAAGAGAACAGGTTAGAAGAATAGAAAAGGGCGATGTGATGCTTTTTGGCTCCAACTGTTTAGTCATCTTTTATCAAACATTTTCTACCAATTATTCATATACTAAAATAGGAAAAATAAAAGAAGTAGAACAACTTGATTTCATGTTAGAAACAGATGCAGTCAATGTCCTATTGACACCATAAAAATGAAAAGGAGCAAGACAGATGGCGATTAAAGATAAAGTAGTAGTTATTACAGGAGCTTCATCAGGAATTGGAGAGGCAACTGCGATGTTGTTAGCCGAAAAAGGAGCAAAACTGGTACTAGCAGCACGAAGAAAAGAAAAATTAGAATCAATTGTTGAAAAAATCAAAGAAAAATCTGGTGATGCAGTATATTTAGTCACGGATGTAACGAAGAGAAAAGATAATCAAAACTTGGTAGATTTCGCTATTGAAACGTATGGGAAGGTAGATGTTCTCTTTTTAAATGCTGGTATTATGCCAAATTCGCCCTTGTCCGCACTTAAGGAAGAAGAATGGGACCAAATGATTGATATAAACATTAAAGGAGTTCTCAATGGGCTTGCAGCTGTACTTCCATTGTTTATCGAACAAAGATCAGGACATGTGATTACAACATCCTCCGTTGCGGGGCTGAAAGCCTACCCAGGAGGTGCTGTTTATGGCGCGACTAAATGGGCAGTTCGCGATTTAATGGAAGTATTGCGAATGGAATCGGCACAAGAGGGAACGAATATCCGAACAGCTACAATCTATCCAGCAGCAATTAAAACAGAATTACTGGATAAAATTACAGACCAAAAAACTGCCGCAGGAATGACTGATTTATATGATAGATATGGTATTTCCCCTAAACACGTGGCAAACATTGTTGCTTATGCGATTGAACAACCTGAAGAGGTTACGATAAATGAATTTACAGTAGGACCAACAAGTCAACCTTGGTGATAGAATAGTTGTTTTAAAGCAAGCGATAGAAATTATTCATTGGGATAGAGGACGGAGGAGGTACCTACCTACCTTTAAAGACAAAGAAAGAAGTTTTTTTGCGTAAGTAAAGTAAAAAAATAGTGTTAGAAACGAATTTTTTAATCAATCACTATAAATAGATGAACTATACCGAATGACCAGCTTGCTAATAGAGGATACAGTCTCTTATTTGTGACGGTATCCTCTATTTTTTGAAAGCAGTATGTTAGATAAGAGCTATTGATTTTATCTTCTTTTTTTTAGTCTGTTATACAAAACCAATGTTCCAGCCGTTATAAAAGAGAAAATAACTGATAATTTCTGGATGTTGGTTTTTTTATAAAAAATTTCGATTGAATGCACACCTGGATCAAGTGTAACGGTCAGTAATCCATTTTTGTTATAAGCCTTAGCAACTTCTTGGTCCACTTTCACTTCATAACCTTTGTAATAAAACTTAGGTAATTGGACTTCTTGATTGCCATTTATCCGCACAGTATAGTTGCTATGATCATAGTTGTTTTTTATTTGATTAGGAGTAGAAGTATAAGGAATTCCATCAATTATCAGACCTGGTGCAGCAAAATATTTTTTAAAATCAGTATCTTTTACTAAATATTCTTTGCCATGACCAATTTCGGATTCATAAAAAACAGAAACATTGTTGTTGGTCACAGTTATGTTGTGTTGCTCTGTACTTTGCACCAAATTATTAACATTGAATCCTAGTGTTAATAAGCTGGTAATCAGAATAAAAACAATCACCATTTTTGTTGATAGTAAGCGGAATTGCTCAATCATACCAACAGCTAATAAGCTAGCAAAAAAGGATGCGAATAATAACATTCTCCAAGGAAATTGAATCTTTGCTATGATCGACAGTTTAAAGAGTCCCCAAGGAAATAAATTTGTGGCTAGTACAATGAGTAGAAATGTAACGACAGCAAGACGTTTATTTAGAGTAGTCAATTGTCGAAAATGGATACCAGCAATTATGACAAATACGATAAGTAGAAGACCAATATTTGGTTTTAACTCAGTAAAAGGGGCACTTACATTAGCAAGACTGTTCACAATTAAATTTGCCAAACTAAAGTTCAAACCACTGGACCATAAAGTTGTGTTACTGAAATTGAATGTTAGCTGAGTTACTTGTTCCAAATAAGGAAATAAAAACCATGCAGACAAGCATAGTGTTAATAAACCAGATTGAATCAAAGACTTGACTTGAGCTAGTTTACTTTTTTTCCAATTGATCAAAATGAAGAACATTAGAAAAATAAACGAATAAAAGGCTGTAATCAAGTGACTGGCAATCAACAAAGTCGTAGCGACAGCTAGCAATTGCCAGCGATGTTTAGTCGTATAAACAATCGAATACACGCCAAGTGCAAACAAGGGGAGAAATGCAAAAGCTAGCGTTTCTCCAAGAGCTGCTCGGACGGATTGGTCGATCAATCGATAACTAGAGAGAGTATAGAAACAAGCGAATAAAAGTGCTTGTTTTTTTGATTTTTTTATAGAGTAAAGAAAATAATAACTAGTAGCTGCAGTAACAAAACTGATCAAAAACTGATACAAGTAATAAGAGGGTACAAAAGCAAGTCCTACGATCCTAAAAAGTGCAAAAGGTAGCAATAAGATCGACGGATAAAACAAGTCTGCAGCGTAGCCAAAATTGAGTCCCATAGTAGGAAAGACCCGAGGGAAAAAATCTAAATGTCTGATTGCTTCAGTGTAGCTTTCCAATCTAGTTCGGTGAAATAGAAGATCGTCCTGACTGAAAATATAATTATTGAAAAAATAAGGAAAAATAGAGAGGATACTGATAAATAATAATATCAATAAAATGATACTTCTTTTTTTATATACTATATTCAAATAAATACGCCTTCTTTACGTAGTTTCTCTTTATTTTAACAGAAAAGTAAGCAATTATATAAAAATATCATTTTTTGCTTAGAAGGGGGACGGTCTAATGTGTCATTTGGTAATGAGTAAAAAATGAGTGACGTGTTTATCTATTTAAAAGTCATTCACCAAATCAGTATAATACAGAACTTCCTTTTTTAAAGAGTGGGCAAATTCAATTTCATTTCTCGTACTATTGCCTATATAGCTATCTATATCAATGACGAGGATGGCATCTGATAATTTTATTTTTTCCTTATGCATGTTACTAAGTATAGCTAGCTCTTTCTCAGAAAACTCTTCTTTAGTCTTATTTATCGGAAATATTGGAAGTAATATGACATGCCCTGCGAGTTCCATCTGCAGACCAAGTGTCATCATCTCATCTTTAAATTTTAAACTACCGCAAACAGTAATGACGTTCATTTAACTTAATCCTTTCTTGGTGGGGTTCATCTTTCCTGTTTTAATGTACCGCTATGAGAAGTATAGTAGAGGGGGAAATCATTGTTTATGGTCTGAAATCTTTGATTGGGTTTTGAATATGAGAAATAATATTTAAAATAAAGCGATTTGAGAACTTTAGGGTTGATATTCGTTACACTTTGTAGTATTATAAATGTACCCTAACAGTATTTTCATTTTACTCAATCCGAGTAATACTCCTTATCCCACCTTTAATAGGTGGGATATTTTTGAAGTAACTGAAATAGTATACTAAGATTCTTTCAATAGGCCGACTGCATAGCTCTTTAGCATTTTTTCACTATCACGTTCATGAGTAAGCATCTTTACTTCTGTTTTTACTTGTTCAGCTTGTAAAGTATCACCAGTATTTTCTAGTAGATGTATAAAATCATAAACACGCTCCATGTAGACTGGTTCGCCTTCGAGAATATAATTAAGGAGATTTGTTAAGTATTGAAGATTCAATTTGAAGCTGTAGTTTTCGTTTTGTTTATCTTGTTTTTTAGCAAGGCGTATATATCTTTCGGCACTTTCGTAATCTTTTGCATATAAGCGCATGGATATCAGATTGATAAGAATATTATGAGCAAATTTCTTAGTCGTGAAGTCTCGTTGATCTTCATATTTTATCGGAAACATTCTTGCAAGCAATAAATCAGCCTGCTTTGCGCTAAAAAAACGGATTAGATTTGCAGTGATAATGTAATCATATTGGATGTAGAATGTTTTATTCAGCAGGTCTTCAAATATCTCCTTTATTTCCTCAAGAGTTACTGGATCAACTTCATCCCAATGAGCGTTGAAAAAATTTTTGATGGCGATATAATTTGATAATTCCCGTAAGGATTTCTTTTCTTTATCTTTTACGCCAAAATAATAGTTAAGTAATTTTTGTTTAGTACTTTTATTTTCTAAGTGAGCACCACAATAATAAAAAGTTTCCCTGAAATCTTGTTGTTGTTTGTCAAAAGTTGTAAAACTAAAAAACTCATCAACATTGATAGAGGTTTGATTCAATATTTCCTCTAACTCATTTACTTTTAAAGATCGTTTGCCACTTTCAATTTTTGAATAGGTAGATGGGTCAGTATAGTCAGACATCATTTCTTTTTGAGTTAACTTTAATTTAAGTCTAAAAAAACGTAATGTTTCTATGATATTCAAGAGTTTCTCTCCCTTCATATGCGATTATAGCATGAAATGAATAAAAAAATCTCAATTTTCGTAAAAAAGTAAATAATTTATCTGAATTTTATGCCAATTTCGCACTTTTCAATTTTACTACTTTATTTTTTTAAGCTTGTTTGTTATTCTTTACCTAAGGGAAATTATTTGTTTGCAAACGTTGATTTCAAAAATTGATGAGTGGAGGTGTGTTGATGATTTCATTTATAGCTGTTGTAGCAAGTGTTATTTCGGTATATGTAGTTACAGGTGGAGCATAAAACGTATCTAATATTATCAAAAACAAATTTTGCAAACAAAAAATTTAACTAAAAAATTTCTAAATGTATAAGTAAAAAGTGCGTAACAAAAAAAGTGCAAAATAATAGCTTCTGATTTACTTTTCCTGTTGAATGAAGTAAATCAGAGGCTGTTATTTGTTTTGTCTTCAATTTTCTGCTGAAAAGTCTTCTGCAAGCTCTGGTGAAATTACGTATTGTTCTATGTGATAGTGTTCTGTAAGTGATTTTGAATAGTTTTTTTCTTGAACTTCCTTCATATACTGAAAAAAAGCAATTTCACTTTCAGACGGTTTTGTTTTTTCTAAGATTTCTTTTTCGTAGGTCAACGCAATCGCTTCAGAGAAATAGTAGGAATCATTTTTACTGATAGAAAGTCGCAATGTATCGCCAAATAAAATATTATTTTCTCTGGAAAAACGATCTTCTTTCTCATTGATCAACCAGGTATTGTGGAAGGTTGTAGTTATTTTTATTAGTTTTTGCTCCATAATCAAATCTCCAATCGCTAAATATAGTGACTATTCTTTTATATTATACCAAAAAGTCGCTCATTTTGGACGTAAAGATTGACAAAAACTTTATTTATAGATATTTTTTTCTTTCTATTGATTTAAAAGTAAAAGGAAGAACGTTTTTGTTCGATCAAGATTGTGTCTAATTGAATTGTTTGATATGATAAACAAATCTAAGGAATAGAAGACGATTGCAATGGAAAATTGTAAGTAAAGATCATCAAAGGAGTCAAATCATTATGAAAAAAATTACGACGAAGATGTTTATTACATTAATAGAAAATAAAGAAGAACATTTTGCGGTTATTATCAATCACTGGTTTTATTACATAGAAAAAGGACGCATTTATCGATTTCAACAGCATAGTAATAGCAAGATTATGACTACGTTAGGACTATTTTATGATGGGGAGATTGATAATGAAATGATGATGGTTGAGTTAAAAAAAAGTATTCTCAATCAAATTCAATATGATTGGTTTACAGATGTATGGAAAGAATCTATTCTTGAACGTGTCAGCCGTTCACCTTATGAGTTAGAAGCATTCTTTTTTTAAGCGGATAAAGTGCAATTTGGATGCATATTATTTGTAAAAGAAAAACTAGGATAGTAAGATAAATGCATCCTAACAATAATCTTTTTTTCATTTACTCTCATGAGTAAAACTCCTTTCCCATCTTTTTTGAAGATGGGATTTTTTTGTTAGCAATCTACGTTAGATAAAGTTGACACAGAAAGCAGTTGTAATTTTGTTTTTTTTTTGCTAAGATACACTCATATGAATAAAAATGGTTGGGCGCAAGCTTCAAGGATCAGATTCTTCAAGGGGTGAGAAGAATGGTTTTTTGAACTTACGCCCTTTTTTATTTTTTAGGGAATAAGTTGTGCATCTTGTTAACAAAGCACAGGTTATTCCCTTTTTGTTTGTAATAAAAAAGGATACGTTCAATAATAAGGTTGAATAAGATCAAGACAAATGATAGGGGGGAGAAAATTGGTTTTAGAAGCATTGAATAAGATTCGTGAAGCAGAAGAAAATGTAGAAAAAATGCGGCAAACAGCGAAAGCAGAAGTGAGTGCGTATGAGCAAAAAAAAGCGGAAGAATTCAAACAAAAAAAAGCGGAAAGTCAAGAAAAAATAACAGATTTGCTTCAAACAGTAGAAACCCAAAAGAATGAACAACTTCAAAAACAAAAAGATATTTTGTTGAGTGACGCAGCAGAACAAACACAGGAGTTCAAAGAAAAATACGAAAAAAACAAAGACTCTATCATTGATTACGTAATAGAAAGGGTGAAAAAAATCTATGGCAGTCAATAAGATGGAAAAAATGACGATCATAGCAGCTTCTGAACAGGAAGAAACAATTCTTCAAGCAATTCAGGGGTTACAGACTATTGAGATCAAAGATTTTTTTCATTCAAATGTAGATAGCTCTTACATCGAAAAGCATTTTGCTTCAACGTTATTAGAAAGCGATGAACGCCAAAAAAAGCAATTTCAAACGATGTTGACAGAGATTCAAGAGGCGTTGATCTTCATTGAAAGATTTGCTGAGAATCCTTCAAAAAAGAAACCCATCAAAAGACAAGTACGTACCTTACGTTCCTTGGAAGAAGGATTTAATGAAGCGATAATAAGTGGGTATTTAAACGAAATCAATGCAGTAAAAAATAGTTTGGCATCACTTGAAACAACGAGAAAAGAACTTTTAGCGAAAGAAAAATGGTTAGCTCGTTGGCAGTATTTAGATATCATTCCACACAAAAATGCTATGGAAAATGCTGAACTTCTACTTGGATCGATCAATTCAGCGAATCAAACCTTGTTTGTAACGGAGTTAAAAAATCTTGATTCTATTTATATAGAAGAAGTTTATCATAGCGAACACCATGTCTACTACAGCTTAGTATTTTTAAAAAATCAGGCAGAAGAAGTAAGTGAGATTACGACCAAGTATAGTTTTGATCCATTTAGTTACCCTTATGCTATTTTGCCTAAAGAAGCTTACCAACGAAATAAGGAAGAGTTAGCTGAGCTTGTTACGGAAGAAAAAACGTTGAAACTCAAACTAGCTTCATATCGGGAACATTTAGAAGAACTGTACTTAGCTGAAGAGATGACGTATGCATATATCCATCGTGAAGAAGCAAAAAAACAGTTGCTAAATACTTCTTATTTTTTCATCATGCAAGGTTGGATTCCAATTGATGAGAAACGTTCCTTACAAACTGTACTGCCAACTGATGAAGTATATATAGCGTTCGATCAGCCAACAGAGCAAGAAATTCAAACAGATATACCCGTGAAGCTTAAAAATAATTCTGTGGTCGCTCCTTTTGAG
Source organism: Enterococcus rotai (assembly GCF_001465345.1). Classification (NCBI taxonomy): domain Bacteria; kingdom Bacillati; phylum Bacillota; class Bacilli; order Lactobacillales; family Enterococcaceae; genus Enterococcus; species Enterococcus rotai. The sequence continues at coordinate 2,768,945 of NZ_CP013655.1, forward strand.
ATGTTGACCGAAATGTATAGTTTACCAAAATATGATGAGATTGATCCAACACCGATCATGACCCCTTTTTATATGGTATTTTTCGGCATGATGGTCGCTGATATTGGATATGGCTTACTGATGTTACTAGGTGCTTTACTTGCGCTTCGATTAATGATTTTACCGCGAGGGATGAAGCGATTTGCTAAATTCTTTTTAATCTTATCATTTCCAACGGTGATTTGGGGATTTATTTATGGCTCGATTTTTGGTGCGGCTTTGCCAAAAGTATTCCTCGGCATTCAGCTACCGTTTCCCATTTTATCAACAACTGAGGATGTCAATACGATTTTGATTTTATCTGTTGTTTTTGGATTTATCCAGTTGTTAACTGGATTGATGGTCAACGGAATCGAATTGACTAAACGTAAACGCTATTTGGATAGCATCAGCGAAAGTTTTGCGTGGCAAGGTCTCTTAATCGGGATTTTGATTATTGTTTTGGGGATGTTGTTATTTAGTAATGACGGACTAGTTACAACTGGAATCGTAGTGGCGATTATCTCTGCGTTATCGATTGTCATCGTACCGATCATCCAAACTAAGTCAAAAGTTAAAGGTCTAGCAAAGGGTCTTTATGGGTTATATGGATTGACTAGTTATATTGGTGATTTGGTTAGTTATACTCGTTTGATGGCTCTGGGAATTTCAGGTGGAAGTATTGCTGCCGCATTTAATATGTTAGTAGCCTTTATGCCACCTATAGCTAGGTTTACTGTTGGGATTATATTGATTATTGCGTTACATGCGTTGAATCTATTTTTAAGTTTACTAAGTGCATATGTCCATGGTGCTCGTTTACAATATGTCGAATTTTTCGGGAAATTTTATACTGGTGGAGGACGTGCATTCAAACCGTTAAAAACAGAAGAGAAGTACATGAATATTGAAAAAAATCAAAAAGTAAAAGAATAGTGGAGGAATAATAATATGATAGATTACTTAATTAATAATAATGGTGGAATTCTTTTTGCAGTGTTGGGAATGGCAATGGCAACTATTTTAGCAGGAATTGGTTCAGCAAAAGGGGTTGGGTTTACAGGGGAAGCTGCAGCAGCATTAACGACAGAGCAACCTGAAAAATTTGGTCAAGCGTTGATTTTACAATTGCTACCCGGAACGCAAGGATTATACGGATTCGTTATTGCCTTTTTGATTTTTATCAATTTGAGCAATGATATGACAATGGTGCAAGGGTTAGACTATTTTGTTGCATCATTACCGATCGCCTTTGCTGGATTATTTTCAGGGATTGCTCAAGGACGTGTTGCAGCAGCAGGTATTCAAATATTAGCGAAAAAACCTGAGCATGCAACCAAAGGAATCATTTACGCTGCCATGGTTGAAACATACGCTATTCTTGGGTTTGTTATCTCATTCTTACTTGTTCTAAATGTGAAATAATCCAGCTAAACGGGCTATCCTCTCGGGAAAAAGAAAAATCTGCCTATGACAAAAAGCGTCACAAACATATCCCCCTATTTTTCTACGAGACGAAACGAGCCGCTACGCTTTTTAATTTAGGAGGAAAAAAATGGATGCAATCGAAAAAATTATCGAACAAATTCTAGAAAAAGGTCAACAGGAAGTTTCAGCTTTAAAGAAAGCAGAAACGGATCGAATTGATCGAGAATACCAAGAACAGGAAGAGGCATTACTGTTACAAGAAAGTAAGATGATTGAAAAAAATCAAGAACAAACGAACAAAGCCTTTAAACAAAAGGAAAATCGGCAACAATTAGAAATCAAACAAGCAACATTAAATCAAAAACAAGACTATCTAGAACGACTTTTTTCAGAGTCCGTTGAACGAATGAATCAATGGAACCCAATTGAATTTCAACGCTTCGTGGAACAAATCATTTCTCAGTTACCACTTGAAGGAGAAGCCAATTTGAAATTAGGCGAACTTTCTAAAGTAAAATTATCGAGTCAGTGGTTGTCTGAGCATTCAACTGAAAAATTGAAGTTACGTTTAGAAGACGAGTTTTTACCAAATGTAGGCGGGTTTATTATTGCTAAAGAGGGCATTGAATATAACTTTTTATTTTCAAGTTTAGTTCAAGAAGTAAAAAAAATGGAAAGCTTCAGCATTGCGGAAATGTTGTTTCAGTAAGCAGTGTTTATTTGGAGGAAACAATCTGAGACGCTGTTAGTAGTAGCTGAATTTACAGACTAGCTCGTTCATATTTTAGGTTAGGAGGAACAGGATGAAAGAGACTGCATACAATCAAATCAATCCTTTGGTTCGCCTTAAAGAAACAGAACTTTTGAGTAATGCACAATACGAGCAATTGTTAAATGCCAAAAGTACAAATGAACTCAAAGAAATTTTAAAAAATACAGTATATGGTCCTTATATGACATCAGATTTTACTGAAACCTTTGAATACATCTATTCAAAAGAAAAAGGAAAATTATATGAATGGCTGTATGAAATGGCACCAGAGCCTGAGGTTATCACTATTTACACATCAAGAGCGACTTTTCATAACTTGAAAGTCCTGACAAAAGCAGAACTGACAGGGAAAAATCTGGATCATTTATTTATTGAGGATGGGCGTTATTCTATCGAGACGCTAAAAAGTGCGATTCGAACAAGAGTTTCTACTGAATTGCCGCAACCATTGATGAATGCGATTTTGGAAGTTTTAGACTATTTTCAAGAATCTACTACGTTACAAGCGATTGATATTATTTATGATCGCAATTTTCTAACATTTCAAAAATACTTAGCTGAAGCATTGAATGATCAAAATATCTTAGCTGAAGTTACGGCTTTTATTGATCTAACAAACATTTCTACAATGGCGAGAGGAATTATTCAAGGACAGCACGAAAATTTTTTATCTACAGTGCTGTCTAGCTCAGGAAGTATAAGCAAAGTACGCTTTTTAGACTATACAGAGCAGACATTAGCCAGTTTTACTGATTTTGTATTGACTACGGTATACGGCGGCTTAGTATTACCAATTGTTTCTGCCAAAACAAAAGAGATGGATTTAGTTGCTTTTGAAAAGGTTAAAGATGATTATTTAACAAGCTTATATGATAAGGCTAAAACGATGGCATTTGGTCCATTACCACTATTGGCTTTTCTAAATGCAAAGGAAGTAGAGTGGAAGAATTTACGCTTGCTTTTAGTCAGTAAGAGAAGTAATTTTCCGATAGAAATAGTAAGAGAAAGGATGCGAATGACAGAATGACGTATAAGATCGGTGTGATCGGTGATAGAGATTCTGTTATGCCTTTCAAATTGTTTGGTTTTGAGGTAGTGTACGCCGCTTCATCAAAACAAGTTAGAGAAACGATCGAATCAATGGCAAAAAATAATTTTGGGGTTATTTTTATTACCGAGGATGCTTCTGAACTTGTTGCTGAAACAATTGAGCGCTATAAAAGTGAAGTAACGCCAGCGATTATCTTGATTCCAAGTCATAATGGAACAAAGGGAATTGGTTTGAAAGAAATTCAAGATAATGTTGAAAGAGCGGTTGGACAAAATATATTGTAAACAATTGAGAAGCTTTAAAAGAAGTTTTTTAAATAGAAGCTAGCACTTCGAGGAAAAGATAAAATAAGAGTGAGGTAAAAAACACCTCAATCGTATTTTCCTATTTTTCTGTCAGTGCTGAGTGAGTCTGTTCAGCTTTACATTTGATCTAGCTTCACGAACCAGCTTTTTCGGCAAATAGATAAAATAAGAATGAGGCAAAAAAACGCCTCAGTCGTATTTTCCTAATTTGCTCAAAAGCTAAACGGGTTCGTTCAGCTTTTCTGAATAGGAGGAATGATTTTGCAAACTGGTCGAATTATTAAAGTATCTGGTCCTTTAGTTATGGCTGAAAATATGTCTGATGCGAGTATTCAGGATATTTGTCATGTAGGGGAACTGGGTGTTATTGGAGAGATTATTGAGATGCGGGGAGATGTCGCGTCGATTCAAGTATATGAAGAAACAACAGGAATAGGACCGGGTGAGCCGGTAGTAACAACCGGTGAAGCTTTATCGGTGGAATTGGCGCCGGGTTTGATCTCAGAGATGTTTGATGGTATCCAACGTCCGTTAGATACCTTTGCTGAGGTAACAGAAAGCAATTTTTTAAGCAGAGGGGTTCAGATTCCAGCCTTGGATAGAACCAAAAAATGGCTGTTTGAACCAACTGTTTCTGTAGGCGATGAAGTATCGACGGGAGATATTATCGGTTTAGTTCAAGAAACTAAAGTGATCCCGCATAAGATCATGGTTCCTTTTGGTGTTAATGGAACGGTAAAAGAAGTAAAACAAGGTGAATTTACAATTGAAGAAACAGTCTATATCATTGAAACGGCAACGGGAGAAAAAGAATTTACGATGATGCAAAAATGGCCCGTTAGACGTAGTCGTCCAATTTTAGAAAAATTAAATCCAGATGTCCCATTATTAACGGGGCAACGAGTGATTGATACCTTCTTTCCAGTAACCAAAGGAGGAGCCGCAGCGGTTCCTGGTCCTTTTGGTGCAGGGAAAACTGTGGTACAGCATCAAATCGCGAAATGGGCAGATGTTGATTTAGTGGTTTACGTCGGTTGTGGTGAGCGTGGAAATGAAATGACCGATGTATTGAATGAATTCCCTGAATTAATTGATCCAAATACTGGGGAATCTGTTATGGAACGAACTGTTTTGATTGCAAATACCTCTAATATGCCCGTAGCGGCACGTGAAGCATCAATCTATACAGGAATCACAATAGCAGAATACTTCCGGGATATGGGCTATTCTGTAGCAATCATGGCAGATTCAACTTCTCGTTGGGCTGAAGCACTACGTGAGATGAGTGGACGCTTAGAAGAAATGCCTGGAGATGAAGGGTATCCTGCTTATCTAGGCAGTCGTTTAGCTGAATATTATGAACGAGCTGGACAAGTCGTGGCATTAGGGAAAGATCATCGTGAAGGAAGTATTACAGCAATAAGTGCAGTTTCTCCATCAGGTGGAGATATCTCAGAACCTGTTACTCAAAATACATTACGAGTAGTGAAAGTTTTCTGGGGGCTAGATGCAACATTAGCGCAAAAACGTCATTTTCCATCAATCAACTGGCTACAAAGTTATTCTTTGTATGATTCAGAAGTCGGTAAATACTTAGATCAGCAGCTACAAGTCGAATGGTCTGAGATGGTGAGAGAAGGGATGCGAATTTTACAAGAAGAGTCACAATTAGAAGAAATCGTTCGACTCGTCGGAATTGATTCTTTATCTGATAAAGACCGTTTAACATTAGAAGTAGCTAAATCTATTCGCGAAGATTACTTACAACAAAATGCCTTTGATGAGGTTGATACGTTTACCTCAAGAGAAAAACAGTACAAAATGCTACGCTTGATTTTAACATTCTATCAAGAAGGCCAAACAGCTTTAACTTTAGGGGCTTATTTATCTGAGATCATGACTGGAACGGTTAGTTTAAGAGATCAAATCGCTAGAAGCAAATATTTGCCAGAAGAACAGATTGATCGCTTAGATGGCTTAGTAGACGAAATAAAAGGAACCTTAAAACAAATTGTTGCAGATGGAGGGATCACTAATGATTAAAGAATATCGTACGATCAATGAAGTTGTTGGTCCCTTGATGATCGTTGAAAAAGTCGAAGGGGTCAAATATGAAGAACTGATCGAAGTGCGGATGCAAAATGGGGAAATTCGTCGTGGCCAAGTGTTGGAAATCAATGGAGATAAAGCGATGGTTCAGATTTTTGAAGGAACTAGTGGTATCAATCTTCGAGATTCTAAAGTTCGTTTTCTAGGACATCCTTTGGAATTAGGTGTTTCCGAAGATATGGTTGGACGTATATTCGATGGTTTAGGTCGGCCAAAAGATAACGGACCAGAAATTTTACCAGAGAAAATGGTTGATATTAATGGGGAAGTCATCAACCCTGTTGCAAGAGATTATCCGGATGAGTTTATTCAAACAGGAATATCTGCCATTGATCACTTGAATACGTTGGTCCGTGGCCAAAAGTTACCCGTATTTTCTGGTTCAGGTTTACCTCATAAAGAATTAGCTGCTCAAATCGCTCGTCAAGCAAATGTTCTAAATAGTGATGAAGAATTTGCTGTTGTATTTGCTGCGATTGGGATTACGTTTGAAGAAGCAGAATTTTTCATGGAAGATTTCAGACAGACTGGAGCGATTGATCGTTCGGTGATGTTTATGAACTTAGCGAATGATCCGGCCATCGAGCGAATTGCAACGCCAAGAATGGCGCTGACAGCAGCTGAATATTTAGCTTATGAAAAAGGGATGCATGTCTTGGTAATCATGACCGATATGACCAATTATTGCGAAGCGTTGCGGGAAATTTCAGCAGCACGCCGAGAAGTACCAGGGCGTCGTGGCTACCCAGGTTATCTTTATACGAATTTGGCTACGTTATATGAACGTGCTGGGCGTATTCGTGGGTTAAAAGGATCTGTAACTCAAATTCCAATTTTGACCATGCCAGAAGACGATAAAACACATCCGATTCCCGATTTGACTGGTTATATTACTGAGGGACAAATCATATTATCTAGAGAACTATATAAAAGTGGCATTCAACCACCGATTGATGTCTTGCCTTCATTGTCTCGCTTAAAGGATAAAGGAACTGGAGAAGGAAAAACAAGAATCGATCACGCACCAACAATGAATCAATTGTTTGCGGCTTATGCGCAAGGAAAACAAGCAAAAGAGTTGGCTGTCGTGCTGGGCGAATCAGCGTTATCTGATGTTGACAAAATCTATGCGAAATTTGCAGATCGATTTGAAAAGGAATATGTCAATCAAGGATTTTACACAAATCGCTCGATCGATGAAACGCTGGATTTAGGTTGGGAGTTATTATCAATGCTGCCAAGAACGGAATTAAAACGAATCAAAGATGATATGCTAGACGAATACTTGACTGAAGGAGAGTGATCGTAAATGGCACGTTTAAATGTGAATCCTACTCGAATGGAACTCTCTCGTTTAAAAAAGCAGTTGGGGACCGCAACTAGAGGGCACAAACTATTAAAAGACAAACAAGATGAATTGATGCGTCGCTTTATTTTGCTGGTTAAAAAAAATAATCAACTCAGAATTGATGTAGAACACGAATTGACAACAGCACTCTCTAGCTTTGTTTTAGCGAATGCAACCTTGAACGAAGCATTTATCGAGGAATTAGTTGCTGTTCCAGCGAATGATGTCTCACTTGACGTAATCGAAAAAAATATCATGAGTGTGACAGTTCCGATTATGAACTTTCATTATGATGAGAGCATCGTAAATGCGCCATTAAATTATGGGTACCTTAATTCAAACGCTGAACTAGATGGTGCATTTGATAAAATTTCAACCATTTTACCGAAGTTGCTGGAATTAGCAGAAGTTGAAAAAACTTGTCAGCTGATGTCAGAAGAAATCGAGAAAACCCGTCGACGAGTTAACGCCTTAGAGTATATGACGATTCCTCAATTAGAAGAAACAATTTATTATATTCAGATGAAATTGGAAGAAAATGAGCGAAGTGAAATCACTCGCTTGATCAAGATCAAAAATATGGGCAGTAATACTTGAGCAAACTAAAAATAGAGCAAAGATAACGATTGATGTTATCTCGGCTCTATTTTTTTGGATACTCGTTACTTTGAACAGTCCATAATTGATCTGTAAGTGTTGAAATAAATGGAATACCAGCATCTGTTTCTCCGTTTGTAAAGACGGTTAGAATAAAAGGATGTTCTGTTTCTAAGATCCCGATATCATGTAGAAAACCTGCGTAAGAGCCGATTTTATGCGCCACTTTACCTGAAGTCGTAGGTGTTTCCATCCGTTCATGGAACACTGTGTTTTTCATATAGTTATAAATAGTCTGATACTCTTGGTTTGAAGATTTTTCTTCAAACAAGATTTTAAGGATTTTAGCAGCATCTTCAGAAGTGAATTTTGCGTCATCCCAATCAGTTTCCTTTTGTAGAAAATGAGCATATAGTGCTTTCTTAGCTGCAACATCGCCACCAAATGTATCATATAACATATTTTTGGCGATATTATCTGAATAGGTAATACTATATTCCTGTAAAGTTCTTAAGGAATAGCTGGGTTGAATATTATTTATAATGATCCCAGTGCCATCTTCATAATCTTCTTTTTCATTAAAAGTCAGCTGATCATCCCATTTTAAATTACCAGCCTGGACTTTATCCGCAATCATCATAGCTAAAGGCACTTTGATTGTACTTGCACTGTAAAATTCTTTTGTCCCATTGACGGAAAGCTGCTTTCCTGTTGTCAAATCTACATAAGTTACGCCGACATCACCATTGAAGCTTTTTACAGTAGCTGTCATTGTTTGCTCTATTTTATGATAAAAAGCCATAAGTTCCGGACTTTCTTCGTCACTTGGTTCCGTATCCTTAACAGGTGCGGAAGCTATTTTTTTGACTGGTACATTGTTTTTCCCGCTTGTCTCTGTTTCGTTTGCATAGTCTACTGTATGAGTAGAAAAAAAGAACGATACGATCAAAAAGAAACAAATCGAGAAAATCATCCCGTATAGAGTCATTTTCTGTTTTTCCAACGAACTTTCGATCCTTTCCCAAAAAATCAGATGATGGATCCTATTAATAGCTTAAGCAAAAAATACGACCACAACCATTTAATCATTTTTTTTGTAGATTTGCAAGGTTGGTTAAAGGTAGATGAAAAAAGAGCTAAGGGGAAGGTGATCGTTTATTTAGATAAACATCACTCTTTTGAGGTAACGATAAATCATTATCAGAGACAATTAAAAAAACTAAGACGAAAGATCATCAACGTCTTAGTTTTTACTTTTAAGTAGAAGAAAATTTGGTGTGATTTTCTAACTGTTCTTTCAGTTGAGCAGTGTCCTGCAGTAAAGACAAACCAATTGTTGTATCTCTAACTTGTAGGCGATTTACTTGGCGATCAACGATTTGACGAGTAGAAACAATATCATCATTGTTTTTGATCGCTGTTTCTTGATCAGAAAATGGTTTATGAGCAGCAAGCTGCATACCAAAAGAATTATATAAAAGCGTATAACCAGCAATGCCTGTCACTTTCTGATAGGCACGAGAAAAGCCGCCGTCAATTACGATCATTTTCCCATCCGCTTTGATTGGTGATTCCCCTTTGATCAATTTCACTGGAGTATGTCCGTTAATGATATGAGCATCTGGCTGATCAAGTCCAAAGGTCAGTAAAATCTGCTGGCAAATGTTCGCGTCGTTTCTTAATTTGTAATAGGCATTTTTTATTTCAATATGGGTGCTAGGTTCTTTAATAAAATAGCGCTCAAATGTTTTCATGGCATTTTTACCAAAGAGGGAAGAGCGTTCACCACACCAAAGATACCAGATAACATCTGTTGAAAAATCATCTGTTTGCCATGGCCGATCAAAGGCTTTTCTGATGTTTAATTCAAAAAAATCAAGTAAGTCTTTGCCAGCATAGTCTTGATCGTTAAAAGTAACTGCTTGAAATGAACCGTCTTCATTAAGTGGCATACAGCCATGAATCAATAAATTATGGTTATAAGAAAGATACAGAGAGCCTTTTTCCAGTAAAAAAGCCATATGCTGATTCAATTTTTGAGAATGCTGGAATTGCTCTAGTAGATCATTTACAATCAACTCTTCTTCTGCAGATAGCTGATAAGGATCGTCCCAGTTGATCGTTTGAAAACAAGGATTGATCAGTTGGTAAGAGAGGCCCTCGATCACGATTTGATTTCCTTGGATTTTATCGAGTAATCGTCTGTGCACCATATTAAATTCGGGTCGTCTTTGAATAACTTGGCCTTCTAGTTTTTCTTGAATGATCGCCATCGCTTGTTGCATTTTCATGGCATCTATCTTTTCAGTCGTTGTTAGTTGTTGATAAGGATTTTGCTTTGGCCTAAAATGCATATTTTCTTGATAGGTTTTGCGACTGAAGGATCTTAATCGATGTAAATCAATTTCGTAGGCTTCTTCCAAAAGATCAAGGTTCCCATAACGAGCGCAAATCCGCAGGACATTCGCCAAACAAGCTTTTGAGCCACTGACCGCTCCTAACCAAATAATGTCGTGATTTCCCCATTGGATATCAAGCGAATGATACGTCATCAAAGAATCCATGATTTTATCAGGATGAGGCCCACGATCATAAATATCACCAATTACATGAAGATGATCGATCACAAATCGTTGCGTTAAATAGGCTAAATCAGCGATAAACCGTTCCGCTTCGTTCAGTTCGATAATTTTTTTGATGATTTGCCGATAATAGGCTTTTTTATTAGTTGTTTCATCATATTGATAAATCAATTCCTCTAATATATAGGCATATGTTTTAGGTAAGGCTTTACGAACTTTAGAGCGAGTATATTTGCTTGATGAAAAGCGGACAATCACCAATAAATGTTCGATTGTTTCATACCACCACTGTTGCGTTAATTCTTGCTGTCGTTTTAAAGAGTGAATTTTTTCTTCAGGGTAATAAATCAAAAAGCATAGTTCATCCATTTGTTCAGCGGAAAGTTCTTGGTTAAAAAGAGTATGGACTTTATCACGAATACTTCCAGAACCATTTCGTAAAATATGATTGAACGCATCAAACTCACCATGAAGGTCACTGATAAAATGTTCAGTTCCTTTTGGTAAATTTAAAATCGCTTCTAAATTAATTATTTCGGCAATCAACTCATTCGATTGTCTGTTACTCATCTAGAGGACTCCTGACTATTGGTTTTGGGCTAAATCTTCAATAATAGTTGTTGTTTCTTCAATGGATTTTTTATCAACGTTGATTACGAGTGCATTGTATTTTTCAAAAACACTATTTGCATAATCTAATTCTTCTTGAATACGATCGGCATTTGTATACGCAGAATCTTCTTTTAACCCTAATGAATGTAGCCGTGATTTACGAATGTCCATCAAACTGTCCATACTAGTGGTCAAACCAATAATTTTTTTCGGGTTGATTTGATCTAATTCGGCAGGTAAAGAAACCTCAGGAATCAACGGTAAGTTGGCGACTTTATGATTACGGTTAGCCATATACATACTTAAAGGAGTTTTTGAAGTACGGGAAACGCCTAATAACACATAATCAGCTTCTAAAAAGCCTTTCGAATCTTTTCCGTCATCGTATCTTACAGCAAATTCAATTGCAGAAACACGACTGAAATATTGTTCATTTAACTTGTGGATGGCACCTGGTTCTTGTAATGGTTGAACACCAAAGGTCCCTTCAACGATTTCACTTAAGGGGCTCATGTAGTCGACATATTGTAAGCCAGTTCTATTGGCAAAGTCTTTCACTAAGTTTACTAGTTTCTTATTCACTAACGTTGTAACAACAACAGCTTTATCATGTAAAGCATCTCTCAAAATTGGTTGCAGTAATTCTTCGTCTGTAATAAATGGGAAGCGCTGAATATCACTCATATCAATACTTGGGTATTGAGCTGAGACGGCTGAAATGATTTTTTGAGCGGTTTCACCGACTGAATCTGATACTAAATAAATTTTGATTTTGTCTTTTTGCATGGTACACTCTCCTAATTTTTAAAGGTTTATTTTTTTGAAGATCAATAATTTTCTTTTTCAATATCATTACCGGCATTTATAAAATAAGACATGATCCTAGTCTTAGTTACTTTCCCAATGACTTTTTTCGGTTGATCGTTCTCAACAACAGGTAAAGTATCAATATTATGTTGCATCAATAATCCACCTGCCTCTAAAATGGTGCGGTCGCGCGTAATCGTGATGATGTTGGGCATTCGACTCATGATCATAGCAACAGGCGTTTTTTCTGTATTTGGGTTACTAATTGCTGCTCGTAATAAGTCTTTTCGTGATAAGACACCATTTAGTTCATCATTATCATCTTTTACATAGAGTGAACCGACATCATACATAAATAAATTAGTAACGGCATCATAAACCGTTGTACTTTGATGAATCAGAATCGGTGGGAGCATGATATCTTCGACTGTTTTTTTATACAGTTTTTCGTAGAGCAATGGTTCAATGGTTTGGCCTGTATAAAAATAGCCGACTTTTGGTCTTGCATCAAGCAAACCAGTCATCGTCAAAATAGCTAAATCGCTGCGCAAGGTTGCCCGACTTAACCCTAATGTTTTAGCGATACTATCACCGCTGATCGGTTCATTTTCCTTGACGATTTTGATGATCTCTAATTGTCTTGAGGTAAGTTTCATTTTATCGACCTACTTTCTAAATGTGACACACTATTTATTATATATTTCTTATAAAAATAAAGCAACAATAAAAAAAAGTTACACTAATTCTTGTTGACATCCAATGTGATACACAATATAATCGTAAATAAGTTAATGTGATACACTATTAAAAAACAAGAAGGAGAGTTTGCTCGTGAACTATGTGATTGATTTTTCTGAAGGAAGTAAAGAACAAAGTGATTTATTAGGTGGTAAAGGGAGCAATTTAGCGGAGATGACAAAGCTGAAGCTACCAGTACCAACAGGTTTTACAATCACAACAGAGGCCTGTTTGGATTACTTAAAACAGAAAGAACAGATGTCAGATGAACTAAATTTAGAAATTCGACAACACATTGAGAGTATGGAAAAAAGAACGAAGAAGCGCTTAGGTGATGCTGTTGATCCATTACTGGTTTCAGTTCGAAGTGGTTCAAAATTCTCAATGCCAGGTATGATGGATACAATCTTAAATCTTGGCTTGAATGACGAAACCGTTCTTGGGTTGACACAAAAAACTGGAGATGCTCGTTTTGCTTATGATTGTTATAGAAGGCTTTTACAAATGTTTGGGGATGTTGTTTGCGGTATTGACAAAAATCGATTTGAAGAGCAGTTGGATTTTTATAAATCAAAGAAAGGCTATCAATCAGATATAGAGATGCAAGCTGAAGATTGGCAGGAATTGGTAGCGGTTTATAAAAACATTTTTCTAGAAGTAACTCATCAAGCTTTTCCTCAAGATCCTTATGAGCAATTGCAATTAGCGGTCGAGGCAGTCTTTCGTTCGTGGAACAATCGTCGAGCGATCACTTACCGCCGGCTGCACGATATCAGTGATTCTTTAGGAACCGCAGTTAATATTCAAGAAATGGTTTTTGGTAATTTTGGCTTGGATAGTGGAACAGGGGTAGCGTTCACTAGAAATCCGGCGACAGGTGAAAAGGGGATTTTTGGAGAGTTTTTATTAAATGCTCAAGGAGAAGATGTTGTAGCTGGTATCCGAACACCGCAACCCATCAGTAAACTAGAATCATTGATGCCAGAAGTCTATCAGGAATTTTTAACGTTGAGTCATTTATTAGAGCGTCATTACAAAGATATGCAAGATATTGAATTTACGATTGAAAATCGTCAGCTGTATCTTTTGCAAACTAGGAATGGAAAGAGAACCGCTAAATCAGCTTTCAAAGTTTGTATTCAGTTAGTTGAAGAGGGGATTATTTCAAAAGCGGAGGCAATTCAACGCATCAATCCAACGATGGTCACTCAATTACTCCATCCTGTATTTGAACTCGATCAGTTAAAGAATGCGGAAGTGTTTGCCACAGGATTACCAGCAAGTCCTGGGGCTGCGAGTGGAAACATCTACTTCACGGCAGAACGTGCAAAACAAGCAAGTGAACAGGGAGAAAAAGTTATTTTGATTCGACAAGAAACATCGCCAGAAGATATTGAGGGGATGGTGGTCAGTGAGGCAATCGTGACCTCTAGAGGCGGTATGACCTCTCATGCAGCAGTGGTAGCTCGCGGCATGGGGGTGTGTTGTGTCGCAGGTTGTGAAGAGATTTATGTAGATGAATTTTTAGAACAGGCCACAGCAGGAGGCATTACCTTACATCAAGGAGACGTTGTTTCTGTAGATGGGACAACAGGAACGATTTACAGAGGTGATATCCCTTATGTTGAAGGAGATGAGTGGCAACTGCTAGAAACAATCACAAACTGGGCCAAAGAAGAAGCGACTATTGGTGTCAAAGCCAATGCCGAAACACCTGCTGACATCAAAACTGCTTTGAAATTAGGGGCAGAAGGAATTGGTTTGGCACGGACAGAGCATATGTTTTTCGGTGAAGAGCGAATCTTTGAAATGCGTAAAATGATTCTTGCTGAAAGTGAGGATGCTTTAATGGCGCCTTTGAATCAGCTAAAAGAATTCCAAAAAGAAGATTTTAGAACAATGTTTACGTTATTGAATGGAAAAGCTTGTACGATTCGTTTACTGGATCCGCCTCTGCATGAATTTTTACCGCAAACAGAGGCTGAAATAACCCATTTAGCGGATGCGACCCAACGAACTGTAGGGGAAATAAAGCACCGCATAGAAGAGCTTCATGAACAAAATCCAATGCTAGGACATCGAGGCTGTCGTTTAGCTGTTACGACCCCTCAGATTTACGAAATGCAAGTAGCCGCCATTATAGAAAGTGCATTAGAGGTTGCTCAAAAAGGAAAAGACCTCACGATCATACCAGAAATCATGATTCCTCTCATTGGTAGTCAAGAGGAAATGCGCTGGTTACGAGAGCGTTTAGATCAAACGATTCAAACTATTTTTTCAGAAAAAAATCAAGTAATTTCTTATAAAATCGGGACAATGCTAGAGATTCCAAGAGCTTGTTTAACTGCTGAAAAAATCGCTGAAGTTGCTGACTTTTTCAGTTTTGGTACGAATGATTTAACTCAGTTGACTTATGGGTTTTCACGTGATGACTCGGGCAAATTTATTGGTGCTTATCAACAGAAACAATTGTTAAAAGAAGATCCATTTCAGCACATCGATGAAGAAGGAGTGGGGGCTTTGATGAGGATCGCGGTAGATAAAATCAAACATTTTGATCCGTCAATTAAAATCGGCGTTTGTGGTGAAGTTGGGGGAGATCCTCAATCGATTCGTTTTCTGAAAAAAATTGGTGTGGATTATATTTCATGCTCTCCTTATCGAGTTCCGGCAGCAATTTTAACGATTGCGCAAGAAAAATAAAATCAAACAATAGACTAGAATACGAGGTTGGGATAGAAGTGTTTGACTCCGAGAAGTAAGCAGGAGTTGCTTCTGTTCCAACCGTTTTTAGGATTCTAAGTGCCTTTTTGTTTTATTAGTCTGCTTTTTTTCCAGCAAATGGTATAATTTAATAGAAGTTATTTGGGAAAGAAGTGAAGTAGATGAATTTGCGCTGGAAATGGTTCGTTTCATTGGGGATGCTCGTTTTATGTGTGATGTTGATCGGTCATTGGTTTATTAAACAGAAAAATGGTTTTTTTATAGAACATTCGTCAAAAAAGCAAGCGTCTACTAGTTCAGAATCAAAAAGCAAAGAGACGATTAATCAGTTGATCGAAGAAGCTCATTTTCAAGGGACAGCGTTGATTATCCATCAGGGACAGATTTTTTATCAACAAAGTTACGGATATGCTGACGCACGAACTAAAGTTCCCAATAAAAATGATAGCCTTTATCCAATTGCTTCTTTGCAAAAGATCATTACGGGTTCACTTATTCTAGAATTAGTGAAAGAGGACCAACTTACATTGGATACCACATTAGATCATTTCTACCCTGAAATCGATCTTAGTCAGACGATCACGATCCAACAGTTACTTAATCATAACTCTGGCATTTTTATGGAAGAAAAAGAGCCAGAAGAACTTTTGTCAGATCAAGATAGTCAATTAGAAAATGCGTTGAATACCTTATCTACAACATCGAATAAGGAATTTTTGTATACAAATGGAAATTACACTTTATTGGCGGGGATTATTTCCAAACTTACTGGACAAACCTATGAAGAGGTTGTACAAAAAAGAGTGATCAATAAATTAGCATTGAGACACACTTATTTTTGGGATCAAGTCCCCAAAAATGAACCACTACCAAAACCATATTTTTATATGGGACAGGACTATCAGGCAGATCCATTTCCAGCAAGTGAGAAACTTTTTTCAAGTTTGTTAGGAGCTGGGAATTTATATATGTCAACGGAAGATTTCTGGGTGTTTATTCAAAGTTTGGCTAATGGTCAACTTTTTGAGCAAAAGGAATATGCGCAACTTGCAAGTACTGAGCAAAAAGGCTACCAAGCTGGGCTGTTTTATTTTGATGATTTAAAATACTCTGAAGGGAATTTAGGAGGGTATGATACCGTGATCTATGGCGATCAAAAAAATCAAAATCTGGTGATTCTTTTTGCAAATCAGCCAGCATATGATGGGATGAACGAATTAAGTGAGACAATTTATCATACACTATTGGACGTTAACTGAATAAGCGTGTCACACTTACTGCAAAATATTGTGAAAATCATGAAAAATAGATAGGAAGTTTTTCATTTTTGTGCTATTATTTTTAATAAATCAATCGAAGAAGGTGAAGAGATGCCACTATTATTTGGAACAGCAACATTTAATGAACAAGATCATTTAACGATCGGAGGCTGTGACGTTGTAGGTCTAACCGAGAAATACGGAACCCCTTTATTTGTTTACGACGTTGCGCATATCCGAGAGCGTGCTCGAGGATTTAAACAAACATTTAACGCTTTAGGAGTAAAAAATAAGGTTATCTATGCAAGCAAGGCATTTTGTTGTTTAGCTATGTATCAGCTTTTAGAAGAGGAAGAACTTGGCTGCGATGTTGTTTCTGCTGGAGAAATCTATACAGCGATCAAAGGCGGTATGTCCCCTGAAAATATCGAGTTTCATGGTAATAATAAGACGAAAGAAGAATTGTTATACGCTGTAGAGCAAGGTGTAGGAACGATCATTATTGATAATTTTTACGAAATTGACTTATTGAGTACTATTTTGAAAGAAACTGGGAAGCAGCAAAATGTGATGTTCCGGATCACTCCAGGTGTTGATGCAGAAACCCATGAGTACATTTTGACTGGGCAAGTAGATTCAAAATTTGGGTTCGATGTCAACAGTGGTCAGGCGACAGAAGCGCTAGAAAAAATCTTAGCGGATGAGCATTTGATTTTAAAAGGTGCCCACTGTCATATTGGTTCACAGATTTTTTCAGCTGAAGGCTTTTTAGCTGCTGTAGAAAAAATGATGCTAATTTTAAATCAATGGAAGCAAAAATTTGATTACACTGTAGAGATTTTAAATATGGGTGGCGGTTTTGGTGTGCAATATACTGAAGCAGATGATCCATTAGAACCAGAAGCGTTTGTCAAAGCGATTGTGAATGCAGTAAAAGGTCAATGTGAATTATTGAATTACTCATTTCCAGAAATATGGATTGAACCAGGCCGTAGTATTATTGCCGAAGCAGGTACAACGGTTTACACAGTTGGTTCGCAAAAAGTGATTCCTGATGTACGTCATTATGTGTCAGTTGATGGCGGAATGGGGGATAATATTCGTCCTGCTTTATACGATGCGCTTTATGATGGTTTTTTAGCCAATCGAATTAGTACGGAAACACCAGAAACGGTAAGAGTGGTTGGGAAATATTGTGAGTCCGGTGATATCTTGATCAAAGAAATCGAATTACCGCCGATGGTAGCAGAAGATTTATTTGCTATGACTAGCACAGGCGCCTATGGTTATTCAATGGCAAATAATTATAACCGTAATTTAAAGCCAGCCGTTGTTTTTGTTGAAAATGGACAGGATAAGTTAGTTATTCGCCGCGAAACATACGAAGATTTAATTTCTCTGGATTGTGAATAGAAAAAACAAAAACCTTTTCCCTTTGGAAAAGGTTTTTGTTCACTTATGTGCATTTGTACTTTTTTTCTGAAATAAGAGTATAATTAGAATAGATAAAAAAATTTGTTAGAATTGAGGTGTCGTGTTTGAAGTGGGTTCTGTACGTTTTTGTTATTATAGTGATTTTGGTTATTGTAATTTCGGTCTATGCGGCTAATTTTTTCTTGAATGTCGCACTTTTTAGAAACAATAAATGGTATGACGAGACAGGTCATAAAATGATGAATCCAGATAATTTTAATAAAGGGAAGTCTCAGTATGATCTGATCGAGGAGCAACAAATTCAACAAGGTGATGCGTTTTGGCAATTAGCATTTGCGCAAGATCATTGGCTTGAAACAGGGGGAGAAAAATTATATAGTCGTTTGATCATCCCGCATCCTGAAAGTAAAAAATGGGTGATTTGTGTTCATGGCTATCGCTCGTTTGGCAAGCGTGATATGGCATTTGTCGCTTCAAAATTTTCTGAACAAGGATACAATATCCTCGTGCCTGATTTGAAGGCGCATGGAAAAAGTACTGGAAATGTGATTGGAATGGGCTGGCTGGATCGTTTGGATTTATTAAAATGGATCCAAGAAGTACTCGTGATTGAGCCCACTGCAGAAATTATTTTGTTTGGCGGTTCAATGGGCGCGGCGACGGTGATGATGACAAGTGGAGAAAACTTACCGGAAAACATTAAAGGATTTGTTGTGGATTGCGGTTATTCCTCTGTTTACAATGAATTTGGGGCTATGTTGCGTTCGGCATTTAAGTTGCCAGCATTTCCGATTTTGACGATTGCGAATGCTTTAGCTAAAAAGAAAGTGGGCTATTCGTTGAAAGATGCGTCTTCAGTTCGTCAATTAGCCAAAAATGAGTTACCAACTTTATTCATCCATGGGACAGGGGACAAATTTGTGCCACACCAAATGCTTTACGAGAATATGGAAGCGACGAAGGGTGTTAAAGAAAGTTTGATTGTTGAAAAAGCCCCGCATTTGTCTTCATTTATTTATGAACCAGAACATTATTTTGAGACTGTTTTTGAATTCATTCATCGTTATTGTTAGGAAGGGGAAATTGTATGGATGCAAAAAATAAACAACAGAAATTAAGCTTGGGAATTTTATTGATTTTAATTGCTGCAGCACTCAGTAGTTTAGGTCAGCTAGCTTGGAAATTTGGGGCAGATGGCACAGGCAGTTATGCCATTTTACTTTATCTTATTGGGTTTATAGCGGCAGGAGCTGGGATGTTTTTCATGATGGCAGCTTTTCGTTATGGTGAAGTGTCGATTTTGCAACCAATGATGAGTTTGGGTTTTGCGTTATCGATTGTTTTGGGTGCGTTATTTTTAGATGAAAGTATTACTTGGTATAAGTTAATAGGAACAGGCTTCATTATTGCAGGTTCGATTCTTTTGGGGATTGAAGGAAATGAGGAAAGCACATGATCAATTATGTTGCGATCTTAACGATCCTGATCATTACGACTTTTTCTGGTAGTGCAGGAGCATTGGCTTTGAAAAAGGGAATGAATGATCTACCTCAACTAACCTTGAAACGGGTCGTGACGAATGGTTGGATTTATTTAGGTTCCTTTTTATATATTTTAAGTGCTGTAACGAATATCGCATTATTAAAATTTTTGGACTATTCGATTGCCTTTCCTATGACTTCTTTGACTTATGTTTGGACAGTTATTATTAGTTATTTTATTTTTAAGGAAAAGCTGACTTTTCGCAAAGTACTAGCCGTTATTTTGATCATCATTGGTGTGTTTATTATTAGTCAGTAAGAGCTGTTTGGTGGTAAGTTAAACCATCTAGTTGTAAGATGAAACTATAAACAACAGGAGGTGTTACTATGTCTACTAAAAGCAAAGGAATCGATAAAATCAAATTACTGCAGGCGGTAACAACGATCGTGACAGGAATCATTATGTTGAATGCAGTTTTGAAAGCAGCCAAAAAATAAAAAGATATATGGAAAGCTTTACTGTGATTGTTCTTTGAAGAGCAATTGCAGTAAAGCTTTTTTTAGTAATAAAGTTGGGAGAATATTGAAGGTTTGTCTTAGCTAGAATCTTATATACTTAAAAAATAGTGAAGATAAAGGAGGGGAAATAATGAGTAAAAAACTTAGGGTAGCACTATTTTTTGTTGTGATGGTGGTGCTATTGTCAGGATGCGTGATTGTGCGAATGTAGGGAGGGAAAAGATGAAAAAAATGTTGGTGCTGCCAATTTTGCTCTTATTTCTATTATCAGGTTGCAAGATTGAAAATAACAGTCCTTAAAGTGCTCGAGATGATAATTACGGAGTGAATCAAGGTAGCAATTATAGCTGCGAAAGTAGCAGTGATGCTCAAACTATCGGGACTTCATTGGCAAGAACGGGTAATGGCGACGATGTAATTACTAATTTAGCTTTTAAAAAAGGACCTGTAGTCATTACGCTAACTTATAATGGAACGGCAAAATTCACCGTTAAATTATTGGATAGTGATGGAGAAATCATAGCAACATTGGTTGATAGAACTGGCAGTTACATAGGGAAGTTGGTTGTTCAAATTCCTAAGGATGCTGATAACTATATCGTATCAGTTATTTCAGAAGGAGCATGGCAAGTAGCAACTACAAAAGCAGATGAGAAGGGGGATAATTAGCATAAAAGCTTTCAGATTACTATCACAATGATAGCAACTTGAAAGCTTTCTAACTGTTCGTAATCAAAATAGTAAATAAAAAACTAGCGAATACCCAAAGCAATCCGAGCATAACGAGACATTTTATCCGTTGTCCAAGCTGGATACCAGACCAGTTTTACTTCTGGATTTTTTACTTCTGGGATTTCTTTCAACGCTTCATGGATTTGATCCGTTAAAATATCAGCTAGTGGGCAACCCATAGTTGTTAGTGTCATTTTGATGACCGTATCGCCATTTTGCGCGAAGTCTACTTCATAAATCAATCCTAAATTCACAATATCGATTCCCAGCTCAGGGTCAATTACTGTCTCCAGAGCAGTTAGAATCTCTTCTTTGATATCTTCAATCTCTTCAGCAGACCATTCTTGATTTGTTTCAGTCATTGTATCTACTCCTTTATAGTTCGTTCTTCCCATATAATACCTTTTTTTAAAAGCTTTGTAAATGAGAATCTTTTTCAATTAAATGCGATTGGCACACGAGTTACTCAGTGAAAAAAGGGCTAGAACTAAAATTGCAAAGTAAAGAGCATCAACTCGTTTTCAGTAGCATTTATAATGTTATGTTGAGTGAACGCTTCTAAAAATATTGCGTCCCCTTCGTGTAAGATAAGCACTTCATCTTGAAGTTCGATCGTTGCTTCACCTTTGATCACGTAATTGATTTCACAAAGATTATGAGCAATTTTTCTTCCGCTAGAAGAGGACTGTGCATCAATATAAATTTTTGAAATCACCATGTTGTTCGTATGTACGGGTAAATTAAACAAGGTATCATAATAAGTAGAATTTGTTTGCCAAGGATTGTAAATCTTACCTGAAGAGTTGCGAATAACTTTATAGCCATGAGCTGATGTTTCTTCGTCTTGGATCACTTGAGGCGCTTCATTCGCTAAAAGAGAAGCTACCGTGACATCAAGCGCATCTGCAATTTTTCGTAAAGCTTCTAGTGAGGGGCGATTCGTGCCACGTTCGATTTGCGATAAGAAGCTTGCAGAATAACCTGTTCTTTCACCAAGTTCCGTTAAAGTAATCTTTTTTTCTTTTCTTAAACTCTTAATTTTTCTAAATTCCATCTACAGCCGTCCTTTGTCTAAATTCCTTTTTTCATTCATATTATCTCGAATTCGTTACAAAATTACAAGCACTTGAATTTTAATGAATAAAAACACATCGTAATCTCATTATTGTGTTGACATTTTCATATACTAAACTTAAAATTGTAACCAATAATTCAAATTTAACAATCAAATTTAATTCAAAATTAAAAAAAGCGAGGTTATTTTTTCTTGTAGCATGATTTAATTTCAAAAACAATAAAGTAGAAGATTCACTGAAAATGAGTAAAAAATTAGAAGAAATACTATTGGGGGAAAAAAATTGAAAATAACAAAAATTAATGTAGCGCCCAAAGCTGTAAAACTAAAAGAACCAATCACCATTTCATTGGGAACGATCGAACACTCGATGAGTGCAATTGTTGAAATTGAAACAGACGAAGGAATTATCGGTTATGGTGAAGGCTCTCCTGGGATTCTGATTACAGGTGAGACACTGAAGGGGACAACGGAATGTATTCAATTATTTGAAAAACAATTGCTAGGTGTGGATCCATTAGATTTGGAGAAAGTTCACAGCATTATGAATTCTGTTGCGGCGCAAGCTCCCTCAGCCAAAACAGCGATCGATATTGCATGTTATGATTTGTTTGGGAAAAAGGCTAACCTTCCAGTGTATAAACTTCTAGGCGGTTTTGCTTCTTCTGTTAAAACAGATATGACGATTGGGATCGATACGCCTGAGATAATGGCTGAAAAAGCAAAATCAGCTATTTCACAGGGGTTTGATACGTTAAAAATAAAAGTTGGGACAGGGTTTGTATCCGATATTGCCAGAATCAAAACCATCAGAGAAGCAGTTGGCAGTCAAATCAAACTACGATTAGATGCCAATCAAGGGTGGAACCCTAAGGAAGCTGTAAATACGATCAATCATTTAGCTCAATATGATATTGAGTTAGTTGAACAACCGGTCGCTTATCATGATATCAAAGGGTTGACGTTTGTTACAAATCATGTGACGACGCCAATCATGTCAGATGAAAGCTGTTTTAATTCTAAAGATGCCTTGCGTTTGATCAAAGCACGTGCAGTCGATTTTGTGAATATCAAGCTAATGAAATGTGGAGGAATCCATGAAGCGTTGAAAATCAATAGCATTTGTGAAGCGGCAGGCGTTGAGTGTATGATTGGATGTATGGTAGAAGAAACGAATATCGGAGTGACAGCGGCCGCTCATTTAGCTGCTGCAACTAAAAATATTACTAGAGCTGATTTAGATGCAACGTTCGGATTGAATGAAGTGGCAATTCCCGGAGGCGTTGGCTTGGAAGCGACTAGTTTGATTTCATTGTCAAACAAAGCTGGTTTAGGTTTGAGCAAATAAGAAAGGGGAGTGTCAAATGTATTATGATCTAAAATATATGAGTGTACCATTGCCAGAAGATGTCATTAAATTGAAAAATTACGGGGATTTTGATGGTGCAGGAAAGTTGATAGCTTATCTATTAACGAGTGAATTACCTGAGTCGCTTAGAAAACGCTTGGAGATTGAACAAGACATCATCCGTATTGTTGGCATTAATGAATATCCATTTGACTTTACAGAAGCAACCAAAATGATGAAAGAAACGTTTAAGGAATACGACGAGCAAGAACTGACTCATTTAAAAGAAACCGGAAAAGTAGATTGGCTTTATATCGATGGAAAAGTCCATTTTCAGCGCCGCTTTTTAATGAATTTAATCAAGACACAAGCTGATTATGAAGCGAGATTGATTGTTAAAGAAGATAACAAAGTTGATCGTTTACGCAAGCAAGAGCTGACAGAAAATGTCCAATGGATGAAAACGAAAGGCGGCAGAAAAGTCAAAATCCATTTAAAAACCAGCATTCAGGTAAAAAAAGAATATGAACGTCCAGGTGAAAAGGTGAAAGTCTATCTACCGTTGCCAAAAGAATGTAAACAAACATCAGATATTCAAATCTTGAAAACGACGCCTGAAGCAACTTTTATTGCACCGGAAGATGAAGCACAGCGAACAGTTTATTTTGAGACGATTCTTGAAGAAGGTCAAATTTTTTCAGTTGAGTACAGTTATATCAGCCAAGTGGATTATGTCGAATTAGATCCAGAAAAAGCTGCTGAGGTGCAGCCAGAATTTGAACTAAATGAACAACTGCCTCATATTCGCTTTACTCCATATCTGGAGCAACTGTTGGCTGAAATTTTAGCGGGTGAAACAAATCCAATTAAAAAAGCTCGGAAAATCTATGATTTTATTACAACCAAAGTCAATTACTCTTTTATGCGAGAATATTTTACGATCGAGAATATCTCAGAGTATGCTGCAGTCAATTTAAAGGGGGATTGCGGCGTTCAAGCCATTTTGTTCATTACGTTATGTCGAATGGCTAAAATCCCGGCAAAATGGCAGTCAGGGCTCTATGTGTCGCAATACTATACAGGGTGTCATGATTGGACGCAATTTTATGTAGCACCGTATGGTTGGGTTTTTGCGGATCTATCATTTGGCGGCGGCGCGCGTCGAAATGGGGATTTAGAACGGTGGAATTACTATTTTGGTAATTTGGATATATTTAGAATGCCGGCCAATAGTGAGATTCAAACGGATTTTAATCCACCAAAACAGTTTTTACGAGCAGATCCAATTGATAATCAGCGGGGAGAATTTGAATATCAAAACCAAGGTCTTCCGTATGCCTACTTAGAGGTGAAACAAGAACTCGTTTCAATGGAAGAACTTGTGTAATAAATAAAAAAGAGAAGGAAATGGTGGAACGTATGAAAAAAGGGTTAAAACAAGGGATCACTTTGGTGACAACACTATTACTGCTATCAGCTTGCGGGGGAAATTCAAGTAATAAATCAGCAGATAGTACAGATGATAAAGTTGCGACAGGACAGAAATCAGCGAAAGTCCTAAATTTAATGGAAGCATCGGAAGTAGGATCAATGGATACGATTTTTACGCAAGATGAGCCAAGTGTCAATGCTCAGTCGAATGTTTTTGAAGGATTATATCAATTAGATGAAAAAGACAATGTGATTCCAGCCGTTGCCAAAGAAATGCCGGAAATCTCTGAAGATGGTAAAACGTATAAAATCAAGTTAAGAGAAGATGCAAAATGGTCAAATGGTGACAAAGTAACAGCGAATGATTTTGTCTTTGCATGGAAGAAGATGGCGGATCCTAAAAATCAAGCGAATTACTTCTTCTTGATGGATGGGACGATTCTAAACGGAACAGAGATCGTAAACGAAGAAAAATCAGCAGATGAACTAGGGGTAAAAGCAATAGATGATTATACACTAGAAATCAAAATGGCAAAACCTGTCACGTATTTCACCTCACTACTAGCATTTTCTCCTTTCTTCCCACAAAATGAAAAATTTGTGACTGAAAAAGGCAAAGAATATGGGACTTCTAGCGAGAATATCGTCTCAAATGGGCCATTCTTAATGGAAAATTGGGATCAAGCGTCAATGTCATGGGATTTAGTTGCGAATCCAGAATATTATGATGCAGATAAAGTAAAATCAGAAAAAATTCATTTTGAAGTTTTAAAAGAAACAAACACAGTTTTCAACCTTTACGAATCTGGCGAATTGGATGTAGCGATTTTGACAGGAGACTTTGCCAAACAAAATAAAGACAATCCAGACTACGAAGCCATCCAACGTTCCAAAGTCTATTCATTAAGAATGAACCAAAAGAGAAATGACAAACCATCGATTTTCGCAAATGAAAATGTCCGAAAAGCAGTAGCCTATGCGCTTGATAAGAAAAGCTTAATCGAAAATATCTTAGCAGATGGTTCAAAAGACATTTATGGATACATTCCTAAAGACTTTGTGGCTAATCCTGAAACTGGAGAAGATTTCCGAAAAGAAGCCGGCGATTTAGTAAAAACAGACGAAAAATTAGCCAATGAATACCTAGAAAAAGCGAAAAAAGAATTAAATGGTGATGTAACCATCGAATTACTTTCTAAAGATGGTGATGGTGATAAGAAAGTAGCAGAATTTATTCAAGGACAATTAGAAAAAACGTTACCTGGTCTAAAAATCAATGTTAAAACAGTTCCTCTTAATAATTCCATCGAACTT
Source organism: Enterococcus rotai (assembly GCF_001465345.1). Taxonomy (NCBI): domain Bacteria; kingdom Bacillati; phylum Bacillota; class Bacilli; order Lactobacillales; family Enterococcaceae; genus Enterococcus; species Enterococcus rotai. The sequence goes on from NZ_CP013655.1 coordinate 2,794,629, forward strand.
ATGAAAAAAGGGGACTATGAACTATCTGTCAGCATGTGGGGGCCAGATTATCAAGATCCAATGACTTTCTTAGAAAGCTCAGTCAGCACGAAAAATAAAACAAGCTATCGTAGTGAAAAATATGATCAATTGATTGATGACGCATCAAATAAATACGCTAATGAACCTGAAAAACGTTGGGAAGCGTTGATTGCAGCTGAAAAAGTGTTGATCGAAGAAGACGTTGCCTTGATTCCTTTATATCAACAAGCCAGAGGGCAACTTGTTCGTCCAGGTGTTGAAGGAATTGAGTATCATAATTTTGGTGCAACGAGCACATACAAAAATGCTTACATCAAAGAATAAATGAGACGAGCTTTATAACTTGACTAAAAAAATAAAAATCTTCCAATAGAAACACTTGACCTCAAACAAATTTGCTTGTATTATACTACTTGGGCACCTTTAAGAAGGTCAGAAGTTTACAACGAATTCCAGCTCCCTATTCATTTTGAATAGGGAGCTTTTGTTTTTTATGGCTGGTAAAAAACAAAGGGATATTGTTTACTCATCTCTACAAATCTATTTTGAGAAAGGGTTTTTTTATATTATGACAAAATATATCTTTGTTACAGGCGGCGTAGTTTCTTCGATTGGGAAGGGAATTGTTGCAGCATCTTTAGGACGTTTATTAAAAAATCGCGGCTTGAAAGTAACGATTCAAAAATTTGATCCGTATATCAATGTGGATCCAGGAACAATGAGTCCTTACCAACATGGAGAAGTTTTTGTCACAGATGATGGTGCCGAAACAGACTTGGATTTAGGTCACTATGAACGATTTATTGATATCAATCTAAATAAATATTCAAATGTGACAACAGGGAAAATTTATTCAGAAGTACTGAGAAAAGAACGCAAAGGTGAATATCTGGGTGCTACTGTTCAAGTTATTCCACATATCACAAATGAAATCAAGGAAAAAATCATGAGAGCCGCAAGCATGACCGATGCAGATATCATTATTACTGAAGTGGGTGGAACAGTCGGTGACATTGAATCTTTACCATTCTTAGAAGCATTACGCCAAATGAAGGCAGAAGTAGGCAGTGACAATGTCATGTATATCCATACAACATTGATTCCATACCTAAAAGCTGCTGGTGAAATGAAAACTAAACCCACACAACACAGTGTAAAAGAACTACGTAGTTTAGGGATTCAACCAAATATTTTAGTGATTCGTACAGAATTACCAGTTTCACAAGGAACGAAAAATAAATTAGCGCAATTTTGTGATGTAGCACCAGAAGCTGTAATTGAGTCACGTGATGTAGAAACGCTTTATTCAATTCCTTTGGCGTTACAAGCTCAAAATATGGATCAGATCGTCTGTGATCACTTGAAACTAGACGTACCTGTTGCAGATATGACAGAGTGGCGTGCTTTAGAAGCAAAAGTATTAGGCTTGAAGAAAACAACTAAAATTGCCTTAGTTGGAAAATATGTAGAACTTCCTGATGCGTATCTTTCAGTCGTTGAAGCGTTGAAACATGCCGGTTTTGCATTTGATTCTGACATTGCGATCGACTGGATCGATTCACAAGAATTAACAAAAGCAAATGTTGCGGATGTTTTGAAAGAGGCTGATGGGATCTTAGTTCCAGGTGGATTTGGGGATCGTGGAGTAGAAGGGAAGATCGAAGCAATCCGTTTTGCTCGTGAAAACGATGTGCCGTTCTTAGGAATTTGTTTAGGGATGCAAATGGCTTGTGTCGAATTTGCCCGTAATGTTGTCAAACTAGAAGATGCTGGTTCAGCAGAAAACAATCCAGATATTCTTAACAATATTATTGATTTGATGGCAGACCAAGAAAATGTTGAAAATCTAGGCGGAACGTTACGTTTAGGCTTATACCCATGTAAACTTAAAAAGGGGAGTGTAACAGCCGCTGCTTATGAAGGACAAGAAGTGGTTCAAGAACGTCATCGTCATCGTTATGAGTTCAATAACAAATACCGTCAATTATTTGAAGAAAAAGGCTTAGTTTTCTCAGGTGTTTCACCAGATAATCGTTTGGTTGAAATTGTCGAATTACCAGAGAAAAAATTCTTTGTAGCATGTCAATTCCATCCAGAATTGATTTCTAGACCGAATAGACCACAACATTTGATCAAAGGATTTGTTGAGGCCGCATTAAAGAACCAATAAACAAAAAAGGTACGATGTCTCTCATTATGAGGATATCGTACCTTTTTTGTTTAAATGTCATTCAGGAGATGATCGTCGCCTGAATGAATTATTTTGTATAACGGGTGGTCCTGAAGATGATTGTGGTGGTTCACTGTTTGCCGGCTCTTCACTTGGCGTACTTGACGCTGGTGGTTCTGTTGGTGGTGTAGATGAAGCTGGCGGTTCACTAGATTGAGATGTTGGTGGTTCTGTTTGTGATGGAACAGTAGAACTGCTTGTAGTTGCAGGTTCAGAACTGATAGGCGTTTCCCAAGAGGAAGACGTATCATAGCCTGTCGTACTTGAAGGCAATAGTTGCTCTTCATAAGCACCTTTAACATAGAGTTCACTACCAGAGCGAATCACGGTATCTGGCATAGTCCAATCATCATTAGCAACACCTTCTGATAGATAAGTCATCATTTCTCTGTAAACATCAGAAGCAGTGCCCCAGTATTCATAAGGAATAGGCGTTAAACGCTGCTTGTAGCCTGTCCAGACAGAAACTGCATAATGAGGCGTATAACCGACAAACGTGCTGTCAGGTGCAATACTGGATGATTCAGAGACGCCAATATTGGCAAGATCGGCATCCGTATAATTAGCTGTCCCAGTTTTTCCGGCTTGGATCAATCCAGGTACACCTGCATTGAAGGCTGTCCCACCAGAAATAACATCTTTCAGCATGTCTGTCATCATGTAAGCCGTAGAATCTTTCATCGCACGTTTACTTTCTGTTTCAATGACATCTTCAGAGCCATCTTGATAGACGACTTTGTTGACGTAATGTGGTTTGTTGTAGACACCCATATTTGCAAAAGCAGCGTAGGCAGCAGCTAATTTTAAGGAAGAAACACCATATTTATTACCGCCTAAATCACTGGTATTACTAGAAATCGCATTAGCGGCAACTATTTCTTTAAACTCGATCCCTAAATCTTTAAGAAAGGCTGCAGATTTGTCACTACCAACAGCATCGAAGGTTTGAATTGCTGTCGTGTTACGAGAATACATGATTGCTTTACGCATTGTAAGTGCACCATAATATTGCATATCTGCATTTGTAACAGGAATGTTCGTCCCTTCATAGGTAGTTGGTTTATCCATCATGATACGACCAGTTGAATAATTTAAGTTTTCGATAGCTGGGCCATAATCGGCTATCGGTTTCATTGTTGAGCCGACATCACGGTCAGTTTCGATCGCTTTATTACTGCCTAACTGAACATCATCAGGAATATTTCGTCCGCCAATTTGGGCTTTGACTTGACCTGTTTTTACATCGATTACAGTTGAAGCTACTTGGAGATCTTGGTCAGGATATTCTACATAAGTATCACTATTGATAATATCATAAAGACGCTTTTGTGCATTCATATCAAGATTGGTATGGATATCTAAACCATCTGTGTAAGGGTTTTTGCCCATGCTTTCTACTTCAGCAATGACTTCTCTAATATAGTTATCAACGATCTTGCGATTTTCATTTGACTGTTTCAACGGTTGTAGACCATCGTCGATCGGTGTTGCTTTTGCATCTTCGTATTCTTTTTGCGTGATTTTATCGTTTTCTTTCATAGTATATAAAACGACATCACGACGTTCTTTCGCAACATCTGGTTTTACATATGGATCATAGTCATTTGGTGCTTGTGGCATACCGGCAAGCAAAGCCGTTTGTGGAAGATTAAGTTCAGCTAAGGGTTTTCCAAAATAGGATTGTGCAGCTGTCTCCATGCCATATAAGCCATTAGCCATGTATACCTTATTGATGTAATACGTTAAAATTTCTTCTTTTGATTTTTCTTTTTCTAATTCAATCGCAAGCCAAGCTTCTTGTGCTTTTCGTTTAAGGTTTTGATCTTTCTCTTTTGTAGAGAAGTAAGAAAGTTTGATCAATTGCTGTGTCAGCGTACTACCACCTTGTAAACCGCCTGTTTTAAAATTCGAAAAAGCAGAGCCGAGAATTCGAATCGGATCAACACCGCTATGCTTGTAAAAACGCTTATCTTCGACCGATACAACTGCGTCTTTCAACAATTGTGGAACATCAGTTGGTTTGATCATCTCACGTTTTTCCGCACCTAATTCTTCAAAAACCTCATTATTTGCATCATAGAGTTTTGAAGACACAGTGGCGCTTAGCTTATCATCTTCTAATTTAGGGGCGTCTTTTGCATATGACCAGAAAAGGCCTATTCCCGCTAGCAAACCTAAGACACCAAGTAAAACCAATCCTAGAAATAGTTTTAAGAGAATTCGTTTCTTCTTAGGTTTTTTACCACCATTAGTAGGTGGTGTATTTTCAGTATTGTTCGTTCCAGAAGTATGTCCGTGCCTGGCTGCACGTGAGCCTATTTCATCAGTTGTCATTAATCGCAACTCCTTTGTTTGATTGAATATGTTGCCGGACTGCATCCAAGTATGGTACTCGAGGTGCAATGCCAATTTGGATTTCTATCCCATTTTTTTCAATAATAGATAAAGGCAACGATTTTTTTCCAGTACTTTCTTGTTCTGACCAATAGGTTACTAAATCTTCCCCGCTAAAAAAGAAACATCTATTCAATGAAGAAAACCACATTAGTACAAAGCAAATTCCTTTTTGTGCCAAACATTGCTGAATATGGTCGATCTGGTGTTGGTGAAAGTTTTTTAAAGGGAAAGACGTTTTATTCTTCGTTTCTTTCGCTTCAAAATCCAGATAATAGCCATTGTAGACGCCGTTATAATCGGTCGTGGAGGCTTGTCTAAAGTAAGCTTCCTTGATTACGGCAGCACTGCGGCTTGGATAATCAACTTTGACAATTTGAACGGGAGTTGGCTTTTTATGAATGACCGCAGTATTGCGCGATAAATAAAAAGCATTACTTTTATTGATTTCTTCTTCGAAATCCATCCCTCGTTTACCAAATTGAATTGATTTGCGCTTTTTTACTTGTTTTTTTGATTGTGGTGCCTCATGATTATTATAGGGAGTACCATTAGGATAATGAAAAGCCATTTCTATCACACTCCTAGCCAACATTATAACAAAAAATCTTTATGAAAGAAAAGGAATGTCTATGGAAAACGTAAAAACACTTTATGTGACTGGTTATAAAAGCTTTGAAATCGGGGCTTTTCAAGACAATGACCCTAAAATTACAGTTATTAAAAATGTATTAAAAAAAGAAATTATAGGCTATTTGGACACTGGATTAGAGTGGGTTTTAGTTTCTGGCAACCTTGGAACAGAGATTTGGGCAGCAGAAGTTGTGGCAGAATTGAAAAATGATTACCCAGAATTAAAATTAGGACTGATTTATCCATTTAAAGAATTTGGAAGTAACTGGAATGAAAAAAATCGGGCAAATTTAGAAAAAATTGAACTTTTAGCAGATTTTGTGGAGTCTGTCAGTCATCAGCCGTATAAATCTCCAGCGCAATTAAAAATGCATACTCGGTTTTTATTAGATCATTCCGGCGCTAGTTTGCTTGTTTATGATAAGGAATATCCTGGTAAGACGGAGTATTTTTTAAAGGATGCAGAACTTTTTTCTGAGAAATTTCCCTATGAAATCCGCCTAATAACAATGGATGATTTACAAAACTCGATGGAATCGTGAGAATCTGTTTGATTTTCTGACGATTTTCCGATACAATAATGCTGTTGAACTATGAACTTTTATCCTAATCAAAGAAAACTAATGAGGTGTAAGTATGGCAAATTTAGTATACAGTCCAAAAGATATTTTACAAAAAGAATTTAAAACAAAAATGCGCGGTTATGATCCAGTTGAAGTTGATGAATTTTTAGATAACGTGATCAAAGATTATGAAGCGTACAACAAAGAGCTTTTAACATTGCAAGAAGAAAACAATCGCTTACTAGCTAAAATTGATCAAGCATCTAAAGTACAACAAGCGATGCCATCACGTAGCACACAAGAAATGCCGAAAAGTGCTGCTGTCACAAACTTTGATATTCTAAAACGTTTGTCTAATTTAGAGCGTGAAGTATTTGGCAAAAAATTAGATGACACTCCTGCTTCAAACCCGATTTCAGGGATGAGCCATTCTAATCCATATGAAAGTAATTTGCATCATAACTCATATGAACGTGAAATTGATAACTCTGAAACACGTCAATTTTAATTTTTCTTAATAACTTTTTGTAATTTTCGGGTGATCGCGGTTTGAATTTATTCAGGCTGAGGAAAGTCCATGCTCGCACAGACTGAGATGTCTGTAGTGTTCGTGCTTAGCGAAATCATAAGCTAAGGTACTTGATATAGTAAGATGGGTAAGTTTTCGAACAAGCTGATTTTGCTATTTAGAGTAACGGCAGGAAAAATGACTAAGGTTTCGGCTATGTCAAAGTACCCTTGAAAGTGCCACAGTGACGAAGCAATTTTGGAAACGGAATTGGTGGAACGCGGTAAACCCCTCGAGCGAGCAACCCAAACAATGGTAGGGGCGCTCTTCTAAAGGAAATGAACGAGTAGAAGAGGCAGAATTATTTCTGCAGATAGATGATGACCGTCGTATGTCTTTCCCTGAGAGGCATTCGATACAGAACATGGCTTACAGAAAATTACAATTATTCAGGATGACCTTCCAACTCTGTTGTGAAGGCTTTTTTTAAAGTAAGAAATCATTTCAGATAGATAATCAAGTCGTTCTTAAATAAGAACAAGGGGAGATACGATGACAAAAGAAAAAACATTCAAGCTTGTTGCAACAGCAGCGAGTGGTTTAGAAGCATTAGTAGGAAAAGAACTACGTGATTTAGGGATTCCTTGTGAAGTCGAAAATGGGAAAGCCTTATTTGAAGGGACAATGGAAACGATTGCTACAGCTAACTTGTGGTTACGCACGGCGGATCGAATCAAGATTATTGTTGGTGAATTCGATGCATTTAGTTTTGATGAGTTATTTGAAAAAGTCAAAGCCTTGCCTTGGGAAGATTATTTACCAATGGATGCTGAATTTCCAGTAGCTGGTAAATCAATCAAATCTAAACTATATAGTACACCTGACTGTCAATCGATTACTAAAAAAGCGATCGTCAATCGTTTAAGGGAAGTCTATCATCGTCCAGCAACTGTTCCTTTAGCAGAAACGGGCGCATTTTTCCAACTAGAGGTAGCTCTTTTGAAAGATCATGTGACAGTTACTATCGATACAACAGGTCCTAGTTTATTTAAACGAGGCTATCGGATTGAAAAGGGTGGAGCTCCTTTGAAAGAGAACATGGCTGCGGCTTTAGTGATGCTGACAAACTGGCGTAAAGACCGTCCATTCTTTGATCCTGTTTGTGGATCGGGCACGATTTGTATTGAAGCCGCTTTGATCGGTCATAACATCGCACCTGGGTTTAACCGTGAATTTGTATGCGAAACGTGGGATTGGTTTGATGCAGCAATTTTTGAAAAGGTTCGGAAAGAAGCAGATGAACAAGCGGATTATGACATCGAATTAGATATCATGGGGTCAGACATCAATGGAAAAATGATTGAAATTGCAAAAGCCAATGCTGAAGAAATTGGGTTAGGCGATTCTATTACTTTCAAACAACTAGCGCTACATGATTTTACAACTGAAAAAGAGTACGGCGTAATGGTTGCTAATCCGCCTTATGGTGAACGTTTAGGGGAAGAAGAATCTGTCCGGAAACTATATAAAGAAATGGGAGAAGTTTTTCGTCCGCTTAAAACGTGGAGCAAATATATTTTGACGAGTGATTTAACCTTTGAACAATATTACGGAGCAAGAGCCACTAAGAAGAGAAAGTTGTATAACGGTGCTTTACGGACTGATTTATTCCAATATTGGGGTGAAAGACCTCCAAGAAAACCAAGAGAAGAGTAGGTGAACAGGTATGAAAGAACAAGAATTTTTAAAAGAAATCAAAGAGATTCAATTATTAACGGAAGCAATCGGTTTATTAGAATGGGATAGCCAAACTGGAATGCCAGAAGCAAGTAGTGATTTCCGTGGAGAAACTGTTGGTTATATCTCTGGAATGGCCTTTGAGCGTAGTGTGGGACCAAAAGTCCAAGAAGCATTAGCGTATTTTGAGGATCATTCTGATGAATTATCAGAAGTCGGTTTAGCTGTGTATAAGAAAGTCAAAGAAGAATATGAACTGAACCATAGTATTCCCGCAGAACGGATGCAAGCGTATAACACCGCTTTGACTAACGCTCATGCAGCTTGGCTAAAAGCACGAAAAGCAAAAGATTTTGCTGAAATGAAAAATGAAATTCAAACAATCGTTGATTTCCTAAAGGAATTTATCCCTTATTGGAAAAAAGATGAGGCTACAAACTATGATGTCTTACTAAATCAATATGAGCCAGGTTTGACAGTTGAAAAATTAGATCAAATTTTTGCTCAAGTAAAAGCTGGAATCATGGAAATTAGAGCAACCGTTGCTGAAAAAGGAACTGTTCCACGTACTGATTTCTTATCTAGACGAGTGACGAAAGCGCAACAAAGAACATTTGTATCAGGTGTTGCAGAACAGTTGGGCTATGATTTTTCACGTGGACGCTTAGATGATACGGTACATCCGTTTATGTTAGCGTTAAATCGTAAAGATGCACGAATTACGACACGTTGGGATGAAACTGATTTTACAATGGCGACTTTTGGTGTGATTCATGAAGCTGGACATGGTATTTATGAACAAAGCATTGACTCGAAGTATGATTACACACCGCTAGCCACTGGCGCTTCTATGGGAATCCATGAGTCTCAATCGTTATTTAATGAGATTATTATTGGGAGCAATAAGCAATTTTGGCAAAAACAATTTCCATTTTTCAAAGAGTGCACAGAAGGTACCTTTGATGATATTGATTTCGAGACTTTCTACGATTCGTTGAAAGAGACGAAAGCGAGTTTGGTTCGAATCGAGGCAGATAGTCTAACATATCCTCTACATATTATTATTCGTTATGAAATTGAGAAGATGATTTTTAATGAGGATGTTTCTGTGGCTGATTTACCACAAATTTGGAATGATAAGTATGAGGAATACCTTGGGATTCGCCCAGAAAACGATTTAGAAGGTATTGTACAGGATGTTCATTGGTCAGGCGGTAGTTTTGGTTATTTCCCTTCCTATGCTTTAGGTTATATGTATGCAGCGCAACTTCGTCATGCTATGGGGCAGGAGATCGATGTAGATACTATTTTAGCTAGTAATGATTATTCAGTGATCAAGAACTGGTTAACAAAGCATATCCATCAATATGGTGCATCAAGAAAACCTAACCAACTGATAATGGATGCAACAGGTGAAGCACTTAATCCGCAATATTTGATCGACTATATGAAATCAATTTACTACGACGTCTATAAAATTACAGAATGATTCAAAGGAACAGAAATGAGGGAGCGGTTATGTTATCAATCAATGAATATCTAAAAGCCGGCGAAACGACTGTCTCCAACTTAGTGATTGAGAATTACCAAAAGATCGGCTTGACTGATGAAGAGTTTCTATTTTGGCTACAATTGTTTCATTCTCAAGCAAAAGGCGATTTATTTCCAGATCTAGCTGAGATCAGTCAAATCATGGGAAAGCCGCTCGATGTTATTTATAAGCTATTAAATCAGCTCGTTTCACGTGGTTTTTTAATTATTCAAACAAAGCAAAATGAGCAAGGGCAAATGATGGATACGTATGATTTGCTGCCAATTTTTGAGAAAATTTCATTGTTAAAACAAAAGCAAACGGTAAAGCAGCAAGAACGTTCCTCAGAAGAAACCATCAAAGAATTATATCAAGGGTTTGAAAAAGAATTTGGCCGCCAGTTATCGCCAATCGAACTTGAAATGATTGGTCAATGGCTAGAAACAGATCATTACCAACCTGAACTGATTCGATTAGCTCTAAGAGAGGCTGTATTGAATCAAGCTTATAGCTTAAAGTATATCGATCGTATTTTACTTGCTTGGGAACGTAAAAATATTACAACAAAAGAGCAAGTCGCTGAAGATCAAAAGCGTAGAAAACAGGCGCTGATTCAAAAAGAAATCGAGCAACAAGGCGCTGCAAATGAGCCAATACCGAAAGTCACTCTCCATAATTGGCTCAATCCTGAAGATAGTGAGTAGGAGGTAGGTAAATGCTGTCCAAAGAAAAAACAATGGAAGCCATTGAAATCATGTATGACATGTTCCCAGACGCAGCCTGCGAACTGACACATAAAAGTCCGTTTCAGCTATTGATTGCAGTTATTTTAAGTGCTCAAGCAACAGATGTATCTGTAAATAAGGCAACACCTGCGTTATTTGCAGCTTATCCAACACCTGCTGCGTTAGCGCAAGCTCCAGTAGAGGACATTATTCAAAAAATCAAAACGATTGGGTTATATCGTAATAAAGCGAAAAATATCAAGGCGTGTGCTGTTCAATTATTGGACCAGTTTGACGGGAAAGTGCCTGAAACTCGTGAAGAGCTTGTTACCTTGCCTGGTGTTGGGCGTAAGACGGCTAATGTGGTAATGGGGGATGCTTTTGGTGAACCTGCTATCGCAGTTGATACACATGTTGAGCGAGTATCAAAACGTTTACGTATCTGCAAATTAGACGCTAATGTCATGGAAGTTGAACAAACCTTGATGCGAAAAATACCGAAGGAACTATGGGTCAAAACCCATCATACGATGATTTTTTTCGGTCGCTATCATTGTCTGGCACGAAATCCAAAATGTGATATTTGCCCACTTCTTTATATGTGCCAAGAGGGTAAGACACGGATGAGTGCGAAATAAAAAAATAAAAGAGTGCCGTAAACATTGTTATGTGTTCACGGTACTCTTTTATTTTAGCCAATCCCAATTACAAAGTGTAACAGTTTATCTGAGTAGGTAAGCTCATCTAAATCCGTTTTGATTGTTTCATTGAGTAGCTTTAATTCATCTGTAACAATACCATCTACACCATAAAACATCATCCGAGTCATCGTATCTTCGTCATTGACCGTCCAAGCATAAACGCTCTTTCCATCATTATGAGCTGCATTAATGAAATTGCGATTTAGAGTGGTATATTCCATCGTAAAGAAATCAACATTTGAGATTGGTGGGCCTACAATATTGAAGGGAAGAATATAGCCCACGTAGAAATCTGGTTCTTGTTCCTTCAGTTCTGTTGCAGTATTAAAGGTCAACGTATGCAGGATATGTTTTTCTGATAAAATAGTTTTGCGATATTTTTGCGTAAAGCGTTTGACTAAATCGGAACTATCTTGCGGTGTTGTTTTGATTTCGATCAATAGTTTTTGGTTTAATTCTTTTGCTTTTTCAAGATAATCATCAAAGGAGCAAACAGCTGCTTCCATCCCATTTTCTTTTGCCGTTAGTTTGGTCAATTCGGCCAAGGTTAATTGATTGGGTCTTTTGTCGACGCCTGTTAGTTTTTTTAAGTTGAAATCATGCATGACAACAAACTGTTTATCTTTGGTTTCTTGGATATCCATCTCTACATAGGTTGGTTTTTCTAAGCTCGTTTTTTCAAGGGCCGGCAAGGTATTTTGAACACCATTGGCAGCATCCACACCACGATGTGAGATTGTCAATGGCTCAGTGACTGAAGGATTACTCAAGTAATTCGTATTGTACGTTCCAACACCGATTCCAAATAAAGCCGCTGTGAAAGCAAATAGGCCAATTTTAAAAAACGACCATTCTTTTCTTACTTGTTTTGGTTGATCGAAAAACCATTGCGGTAATTCTGGCAGAAACCCCTCATCATCCATATAATCGATCGTGATATAAAATATTCCCACAGTCGTAAAGATAATATTAAGGAGTAAAATAATTTGTAAAAGAGTCATCGCAACAACAGCGCTAACTAAAGCGTAACTTGGCAAAGCAGTTTCGATGATGGCTTGCACAGTTAGGATCAGTGTATAACTAAGTACAAATACAATAATAATACTGCCGCCAATCACAATAAATTGACCTAAAATCCTAAAGAAATGATTTTTCGTTGAGCGCCAACTTTCTCTGACCGATTGCCGAAACGGAACATCACGTAAAATCATTTCTGGTAGTGCAAAAATCAATCGGATCGAAAGATAAAAGAAGATCAAGTAGCCTAATGCAACCAACGCAATGATCGTGACGCGGTTAGCAAAGATGAAGTCCATAATAAAGGCTGGGATTTTTATTTTTGCTAATAAATCTGAATTAAAGCCTAAGCCACTTAGTGGTAGAACCAAGAAAAAATAAAATAGGAAAAATAAAAGGGTGCTAAATCGAATCTTTTTAAGTTGAAGCAATGTTCCTTTAAGTAAATTGGTTAAAGAAATCGGTTGTTTTTTCTTGATGAAGAAAATACTTAAAAGTAAAAACGTAAATTCAAAAAAGACTGCTACTACGATCATCAATAAGACGAGCAGCAATGCGACGAGAACCCCAGGATGTTTTGAAAAAATAATTGGAATCGTATCATAAGATAGATAGTCAATTTTTCCCTGCTTTAAAATAAATCGGGTCGAACTGGCCAAAAGAGGGAGCAGTATAAAAATCATAAAGCCATGCATCAATAAAACATCGCGGAAATATGCGGATGTACCAGCAAAAAAGTCTAGCATATTTTTAAAACTATTTTTTAAATATTTCATTCTTTATCCACCCTTACAAAATAAAAGAGGATAGGATACAAATGCATCCGATCCTACTAGTATCTATTATATATTTTAATGCTCTAAAAGCCTAGTAAACCGTTTAAGAATGTACCGCCATAAATCAATGCCAAGCTGTATAAGAAAATTGAAACAGGTTTTGCTAAAATAATGATCAAAGTGAATTTCTTCAATGACATTTTCGTTAAACCAGCCATTAAACAAAGGGCATCATCTGGTGCGATAGGGAGGAAAATCGCTAGTGCGAAAAGTCTTTCAAAGCGTTTTTCGTTATCTAACCAACCGATATATTTATTATAGGTTTTATCACTGACTAAACTTAAAATGAAAGGTTTGCCGTATTGCCGTCCCAATAAGAAAATAATCACAGAACCAATTGCGATTCCAACATAATTATAGATGAATCCAGCAAATGGACCGAAAATCAGGACACCTGCAGCACAGCTAATGCCGCCTGGTATGATTGGAATCACTACTTGAATGATCTGAATCAACATGAACAAGATCGGACCTAAGATCACAGAGTTACCAACTAATCCTCTCAATGCGTCGACGTCTTTAAAAACACCTAATCGTATAAAGTAAATCGTTACAGCAATCGTTGCAATAATCCCTACGATTGAAATGCAATTAATAATTTTTCTTGAAAGCGCGATGCTCATGTCTATCATCTCCTTAAAGTAACTACCTCTAGTATAAAAGTCTTCTTATCATTTTACCATTGTTATTTATTATTTTTGACGAACAAAGTTGTAAGAAACAACTTGATATAAACATTATACAAAGAAACAATAGCTAAAAACATCCTACTTTAGCCCTAAAAGATAAAATAACTGAGCGTTTTCTATTTACAAGCAAGAATGAGAGGACTATAATCAATTTAAGAGTTATGGTATGCCTAAAAATTAAATTACATAAACCTGATGTTTTATAGATGGAAGAAGGATAATTATGGTAGAAGAGAACAAAGAGAAAGAACATTTATTGGATTATGCAAATGGTCCAAGCTTGGAAGAAATCAATAATACAGTTGAGGTACCGAAAAATGCCAGCTTTTGGCGGACGTTATTAGCTTATAGTGGACCTGGAGCCTTAGTTGCCGTTGGTTACATGGATCCCGGCAATTGGATCACCTCGATTGCAGGTGGTGCAGAATATAAGTACGCACTATTAAGTGTCATTTTGTTATCAAGCTTGATTGCTATGCTGCTTCAAGGGATGGCGGCTAAATTAGGAATTGTAACAGGGCGAGATTTGGCTCAAGCAACAAGAGAACATACTAGTAAAAAAACTGGTTTCGTTTTGTGGATCATTACAGAACTTGCGATTATGGCCACAGATATTGCCGAAGTAATTGGTGGAGCAGTTGCCTTACAATTATTGTTTGGGTTTCCACTATTGATTGGGGTTTTGATTACAACTTTTGATGTGTTATTATTACTCCTTTTAACAAAAATGGGCTTTAGAAAAATTGAAGCGATCGTTGCTTGTTTGATTGCTGTTATCTTTTTTGTATTTGCTTATGAAGTAGCACTTGCTGATCCCAATATTGGTGAGGTAATGCGAGGATTTATTCCGGATACAAGAATTGCGACTGACAAATCGATGTTGTTTTTAGCGTTAGGAATTGTGGGGGCGACTGTAATGCCTCATAACTTATATTTGCATTCCTCAATTGCTCAAGCTAGAAAATTCGATCGCAATGATGATAAAGAAAAAGCAAAAGCCATTCGGTTTACGATTTGGGATTCAAATATTCAATTGACGATCGCATTTATTGTAAACTGTTTATTGCTGATTTTAGGTGGAGCATTATTTTATGGAACAAATAGTGATTTAGGGAAATTTGTCGATTTATTTGATGCATTGAAGAATCCAGATATCGTTGGAAACATCGCCAGTCCTGTATTAAGTATTTTATTTGCGATTGCGTTGCTTGCTTCTGGTCAAAATTCTACAATTACAGGAACACTTTCCGGACAAATCGTGATGGAAGGTTTTATCCATTTAAGAATGCCTCTATGGATGCGTCGCGTTGTGACTCGTTTGATTGCAATCGTGCCGGTTATCGTCTGTGTAATTATTTATGGTGGTAGCGAGTCAGCAGTGGAAGACTTATTGTTATACACACAAGTATTTTTAAGTATTGCCTTACCAGTATCAATCATTCCCTTGACCTTGTACACTAGTGATAAAAAGATCATGGGCAGGTTTGCCAATCCAACCTGGGTCAAAGTGTTGGCCTGGATCATTGCAATCGTGTTGACTGCTTTGAATTTGTTCTTGATTTACGGAACATTAACTGGTGTGAATGCTTAAAAAAATAAAAAGAAAGTAATTCATCTGTGAATTGCTTTCTTTTTGCGTAAGATATAATAGAAGTTGATAGAATTCAAGCTATAGAAATGGTAAAATGAAAAAGACAAAAATTTTGAAATGAGGGCTTTAAGTGACTGAATATTTAAATGTTGGGAAAATCGTCAATACCCAAGGCTTAAAAGGGGAAGTTCGTGTGATTTCTCAAACAGATTTTCCGGAATTACGTTATAAAAAAGGAACAGTCTTGACGTTATTTCAAGAGAAAAAAGCGCCGATCGAACTAACGATCCAATCCCATCGGAAACATAAAAATTTTGACATCGTGACGTTTGAAAATCATTTTTCTATCAACGATGTTGAAAAATATCGTGATGGTATTTTGAAAGTATCAAAAGAAAAATTAACGGATTTACCAGAAAATGAATTTTACTATCATCAAATCATTGGGTTGACTGTTGTTGATGAGCAAGATAAAGAATTGGGCAAGATCAAAGAAATCCTTTCACCAGGGGCAAACGATGTTTGGGTCGTTCAGCGACCAAAGAAAAAAGATGCCTTGATTCCTTATATTGAATCAGTTGTTAAGTCGATCGATTTAGAGAATAATGTGGTTCACGTAGAAATTCCAGAAGGTTTGATCGACGATGAAGATTGATGTGTTAACGTTATTTCCTAGAATGTTCGAAGGACCATTAGGAGAATCGATCATCGGAAAAGCTGTAGAGAAAAATCTATTGGAAATCAATATCTCAAATTTTAGGGATCATGCAGACAATAAACACCAGTCCGTAGATGATTATCCTTATGGTGGCGGAGCAGGTATGTTGTTAAAGGTTCAGCCAATTTATGATAACTTGCGCAGAATTGAAGAAGCCGCACCAGAAACAAAAAAGAGAGTCATTTTGCTTGATCCAGCTGGTAAGCAGTTTGACCAAAAAATGGCGGAAGAATTTTCGCAAGAAGAGCATTTGGTGTTTATCTGCGGTCATTATGAAGGATACGATGAACGGATTCGTTCACTTGTGACAGATGAAGTTTCGTTAGGGGACTATGTTTTAACTGGTGGAGAATTAGGTGCAATGGTGATGATTGACGCGACGGTACGCTTACTGCCAGATGTTTTAGGCAATAAATTGTCTGCTCAAACGGATTCTCATTCAACAGGCTTACTAGAGCATCCACAGTATACCCGTCCTGCTGAATTTAATGGAATGAGTGTACCAGCAGTTTTAACGAATGGTAACCATAAATTAATCGATGAATGGCAACAAAAAGAATCATTGAGAAGAACCTTAGAGCGTCGCCCAGATATGCTTGGAAAAGTAGTATTAACTGAGCAACAAGAAAAGTGGTTGGAAGAGCTACGTAACGAAAAAAAGGAAGGTAACTAAGTTTATCTTTTAAAAAGGAGGAACATGGATGGTGATATCTGCTAAAGTAATTAATCAAACAAATTGGGATCGGAAAGAACATTTTGATTTTTTCTCGAGTGATGAGGGCTCACCTCTGTATGATATTACGACACAAATTGATGTGACTCATTTTTATCATTACGTGAAAGAGAACCAGTTGTCTTTTTATTATGCCTTGATTTATGCTACAACTAAAGTAATGAATGGTATTGAAAATTTTCGTTACAAGATACGTGGAGCAGATGTAGTTCTAATCGAGCGTTTGATTCCCAGCTTTACTGACTTAAAAACAGATAGTGAGTTATTTCATATTGTGACGCTTGATTTAGAAGGAGATCTGAAACAATTTTCTGATGAGGCGAAGCGGGTAAGTTATGCTCAAAAAACTTATTTTCCCAATACAGAATACCAATCAGATACAATGATTCAATTTTCTTGCTTACCTTGGTTTTCCTTTACTAATTTAGGGAATGAGCTGAGTTTAGATCGAAACGATGGGATTCCCAAAGTAACATGGGGAAAATTTGTAAAGCAAAATAGTCGGATTTTATTGCCTTATTCAGTTCAAGTGAATCATCGTCTTGTTGATGGCCTTCATTTAGGCAAGCTAATCAATCAGCTGCAAACCTATTTAGACAGCTTAGGGAACCAACCTACTATTTAATAGATGGCAAGAAAAATCCCTTTACAGCCTACAAGAGCTGTGTTAAACTATTTTAGTGAGTGCAAAGCGCTCAACTATTACGATATTCCGCTGTGGCAGTAGCCATAAGAATGTTTGGAATGAGGAGAAAAAAGAATGAATCCATTAATTCAAGAATTAACACAAGAACAATTACGTACGGATATTCCTGCGTTTCGTCCTGGAGACACTGTTCGCGTTCATGCGAAAGTAGTCGAAGGAACTCGCGAACGTATCCAATTATTTGAAGGAGTTGTTATCGGACGCCGCGGCGCTGGTATCAGTGAAACTTATACAGTACGTAAAATTTCTAACGGTGTTGGTGTGGAACGTACATTCCCATTACACACACCACGTGTTGCTCAAATCGAAGTAGTTCGTTATGGTAAAGTTCGTCGTGCGAAACTTTATTACTTACGTGCATTACATGGTAAAGCAGCTCGTATTAAAGAAATTAGACGCTAAGAGAAAATGAGATTGTAACGAATTGTCTAACGTGTGAAACCCCTTGATATCAAGGGGTTTTTTGTTGTCTTAAATGTTCTGAAATGAAAAAAATAATCTGAGATTGTTCTCAATTTTTTCGTTTTGACTACTTAGGACGTCAAAAAATCCTGTTTTCTGCCTAAACTGTTGACTACAAAAGTGATTCGTAAAATACCAGTTATTCAACCGAATTTTGCAAATAGAAGAATTTGTTTGCTAAAACGCTGAATATTACCAATGCACCCTTCACATTGCAAAAATGGATACATTTTACTGGTTTAATAAAAAGTTAGGAGTGGAAATATTGAAAACTAATGATAAGAGGATTGTTTGGAAGGAAAAAAACGATCTAGAATTGATGTCAATTATTAGTCGTATTCTTGATAAGGAAAATATTTTTACAAGTAGACAATACCAAGAGTATAAGAAAAAGCATTCTCAAGCAGTTCCAAGTCTCTGGTTCATTCGGGAGCGATTTAGTTCTTGGGAGGGACTGCTTCATAAATTAGGCAAGCCAACCTACAACAAGGAACAATGGTATCGGTATTCTGATGAGGAATTAAAGCTTCTTGTTACAATTTTTATTTCTGAAAAAAAGATAAAATCCCAACATCAATATGAAAAACTTAGTGGGAGAAATAACATGCCTAGTCTCTATACTTTACGAATGAGATTTGGAAAGAGAGTTAGAGCCTTTTTTAAGAATAAGGAATCTCAAGTAATACAAGAAACAAACTTTGAATTATTAACGAAGCTAAAATCAGAAATCATTCGATTAAATTTAGAATCTGATTTGTCTATGACCAAATTTAATGAGCTGTATGATGGCAATGAGTTGCCTTCTGTTTATACAATTATGCGTAAAACCAACAAAACATGGGAGCAGTTGATGGCTGAAATTGGATATGATTATCGAGAGATTAAAATGGGGAAAATCAAGAAAAATTTAAAAAATAATCACTAGTGACAGTATAACTGAACGTTTATTGAAACAAGTAAAATATTATTTAGATAAAAAAGTTTATTCTTGCTATGGAGTTAGCTCTATGGTTTAGTATAGGTGACAGAAACAAGGAGGGACTTATGATGAATATCAAGAAAGCTGCAGAAATGTTTGATTTAAGCATTGATACGCTACGTTATTATGAACGAGTAGGAGTCATACCGCCTGTTCATCGGAATACAAGCGGTTATCGTGACTATACAACAAATGATTTGAATTGGATTTACTTAGCCAAAAGTTTACGACATGCTGGGTTATCTGTTGAATCTTTAATTGAATTTGCCCAACTGGCCCAATTACGAGAAACAGAGAATGTAGAAGAAGCTCAGAAGCAAATTTTATCAGATCAGTTAGAAGAGTTAGATAAAAAGATTGCCGAATTACATGAAGTTAGAGAACTATTGGTTTATAAAATCGAAACGTATGATGAGCATATTGCAAAATTTAAAGCAGGCGAAATGGGACCTGATAAGGTTGAAAAATTATGGGAACGAAAAAAATAGAAGTTTCTACTTGCTATGGAGTTCACTTTAGGGTTTAAGATAGATCATGTAAAGAAAATTAGAGGAGGAAATTGAGATGAAAACAGTTAAATTAAACAATGGTGTAGAAATGCCGCAACTTGGATTCGGAGTGTATCAAATCCCATTAAATGAAACAGCGGAGGCTGTTTACCAAGCAATCAAGGCAGGATATCGTTTGATTGATACGGCGTCTATTTATGGAAATGAAAAAGAGACAGGGGAAGGCATCAAACGTGCAATTGATGAAAAACTTGTGACGCGTGAAGAACTGTTTGTTACGTCAAAACTTTTTATTTTGCAAGCCCCGGAAGCTAAAGCTACTGAAACCATTGAGCAATCACTTACAACTATGGGATTGGATTATCTAGATCTTTATCTGATTCATCAACCTTACGGAGATATTTATGGCGCATGGAGAGCCATGTGTGCAGCTCAAAAAGCAGGAAAACTACGAGCGATTGGTATCTCAAACTTCAAATCAGCCAAAATGATTGAATTTGTAGGATTGAATGAAGTGAAACCGCAGATCAATCAAATTGAAGTGAATCCTTGGAATCAACGAATCGAAGACCAAGAATGGCATGAGAAGTATGATGTACAAGTAGAAGCTTGGGCACCGTTTGCAGAGGGACGACATGATTTGTTTACAAATCCAGTTTTGGCTGAAATTGGGGCACAGTATGGTAAAACGGTTGGTCAAGTGGTACTTCGTTGGTTAATGCAACGTGGAATTATCGCTTTAGCAAAATCTGTTCGTCCAGAACGAATGGCTGAAAATATTGATATCTTTGATTTTGAATTATCGAAAGAAGATATTAAAAAAATCGCAAGTTTAGATATGAAAGAATCGGCATTTTTCGATCATGATGCACCGCAACAAGTAGAATGGTTTATGAATCGAATGAAAGAGACAGAGAAATAATGAAAAAGATATTGGTCTTAATTTCGTCATTACTATTTGTATTATCTGGTTGTTTTCAAGCGGATAATACAAAAGAAAGTAGTACAAAGGTTAATCCCAATGATAAAGCTGTCATTCTTTATTTTTCTAAACCAGAAATGAATGGTTCTGATACAGTAGCTGGAGCAAGTCGCGTCGTCACAGAAAATGAGGAAATCTTAGGGAATGTTGAACAACTTGCGACTTGGATTGCTGAAGACACAAAGTATCCACTAGCTAAAATTGAAACCACAGAAAATTATCCAGATGATCATGAGGTCTTGGTAGACCAAGCAACAACAGAGCGTTCAAGTGATTTTAGACCTGAATTAAAGCCGCTTAATGTTGATTTGACTGAATATGACACGATTTATATCGGTTATCCAATTTGGTGGTCAGATCTACCAATGGCCATGTATAGCTTTTTTGAGAAAAATGATTTAGCTGGTAAAACAATTATTCCATTCTCAAGCCATGGAGGAAGTGGCTTAGCTGGAACTGTTGAAACGGTGGAAAAATTAAGTAAAGATGCCTCAGTTGAGACTAGTAATGTCTTAAGTATCTCGCGCGATGATATACCCAACTCAAGAAAAGAAGTAGAAAATTGGCTGAAATCATTTTAACTGAGGAATTAAAAATTAAACTTAGAGAAGGGGAAAAATAATGGTTAACGTTCTTATTATTGGTGCAGGTGGTCAAATTCCAGAAGTGTTGATTCCACTTTTACAAGAACAAGCGAATCTGAAATTAACATTGTTTGGAAGAAATGCAACACATTTACCTTATACAGACATAGCCAAAATTTCTGGTGATGCTAGTAATTTGTCAGATTTGATAAATGCCATGCAAAATCAAGACATTGTTTATATGAATTTTGACAATAAATCAGTTACTGAAATGGTGATTAGAGCAATGAGTCAAACAGGCGTTAAACGTATTATTCAGGCTGGTGTTCTAAGTGTTTACGGAGAAGTTTCGGAACCTTTTGCCACTTGGAATAGTCGAATGATGGGAGGTACTGTCGCTCATAACCGAGGCATTGAAGCACTAGAGATAAGTGATTTAGATTATACCTATATGCGGATGACTTGGTTATATAATGGCAAGGGAAGTGACTATGTGGCAAGCCCTAAAGGAGAACCATTTTTAGGTGTTCAAATTAGTAGACGTGCGATTGCTCAATTTGTTCTGGACAATATTACAGGAAAACGCAATGACATAAAAGCGAGTATCGGTTTATGGGAACCAGGTTCAGAAAATAAGCCTAAACCTGATTTCTATTAAATTTGATGAAAATGTCCTTATCCTTATTCAAAGGGAATCGTTTAATGCAGTAAAAACAAGTATAAATTCTTTCATCTATGAAGCGTATTAATCGATGCTACTCATAATAAAAGATAAATTAGGGGTGAGGCACAGCTTATTTTCTAGCTGTGTTAAAGCCCTTTTCTACATTAAACGGTGTTTCGAAAGGAGAGACACAGAATGAAAAAGAAAGCTATTATCTTGCCAGTAACAGTAATAGGACTAGTTGTGATTATTGCTATTGCTCTATCAAACGCACTGAGCAATGAGACTAATGAAAGGGAAGTGTCTATCATGGGAAATCCTAAAACGTTAATTGTGTATTATTCACGAACTGGAAATACAAAGGTGGTTGCAGAGCTTATTCAAGAAAAGCTCGGCGGGGACTTATTTCAAATTGAAACCCAAGAAAAAAGACCTTCAAATTATAGAAAAGAAGTCGAACAAAATGAAGAGGAACAAGAGGGCAATGTGTTGCCTGAATTAAAATCAAAAATTTCTAATTTCAATCAATATGATCGGATTTTTATAGGAGCACCAACTTGGAATATGGCATTACCACAAGCAATTCTCACGTTTATGGATAGCTATGAGTTTGCGGGGAAAACAGTGATCCCCTTTAATACAAATGGAGGGTATGGAACAGGCTCAACATTCAATCAGATAAAATTTGGTGTTCAAGGAGCGGAAGTTCTTGATGGATATTCTGTGAAAGGTGGAGAAGAAACCAACGGAACCTTACTTGCAATTGAAGGAGAAAGAAAAGTAGAGGTATCAAGAGAAATAGACACCTGGTTAGAAAAGATTGGACAATTAAATAACTAGAAGGAAGTTAAAGAATTTGAATAAACAGAAATTTGGGTTTATATTACCCATAACCTTATTATCTTATTTTCTGATATTAATGGATAACTCAATTATTTTTACAAGTTCAGTTCAGATAGGACAAAGTTTAGGACTCTCTGCTACAGCTCTTTCGTGGGTGTCGAGTGCCTATACGCTCACGTTTGGAGGCTTTTTACTTTTAAGTGGACGTCTCTCTGATTTGTTAGGGAGAAAACGTATTTTTTTAGTTGGATTGCTTATTTTTGGCATCAGCTCACTACTAATAGGGTTATCCCAAACAGCAAATATGATGATTGCCATGCGTGCTGTCCAAGGCATCGGCAGTTCTATTATCGCACCTACGACACTGGCATTGATTATGGATGCTTATAAAGGTGACATGCGACAAAAAGCTATTTCATATTACGGTGCAACCGCTGGAATTGGATCAAGTGTGGGGCTATTAGTCGGTGGTGGATTGACTAGTTTGATTTCATGGCGTGCAGGTTTTTTGATTAATGTGCCATTAACCGTTATATTGATTTTCTTAACGCTAAAATTTGTAAAGAACTCGGAAATCAAGAAAGAGAAAATTGATTATTTTGGAAGTTTCCTTTCAATTATAGGATTAGTAGGAATTATCTACGGTTTTACTGAGGGAAAGTGGCTTATTATTAGCGTAGGCATTATTATTTTAGGGTCGTTTATTTTTTGGGAACGGAACATTCCTTCCCCTATTTTACCATTGTCTCTTTTTAAAAATAGAGTCCGTTCTGGTGCATATGTTGCTCGTCTATTATTTATGATGGCTATGTTACCATTTTGGTTCTTTTTACCTCAAATGATGCAAAGTCAATATGGATTTTCAGCATTACAATCTGGCATGGCATTTTTACCGCTAACCATTGTTAATTTTATTGTAGCGATGCAATTGCCAAGGTTAACTTCTAAATTTGGCAATGGCAAGATTTTACTTACTGGAGAGGTAACATTAGCGCTTGGTTTGATTCTTCTCGCAGTTTCGAACTTAAATAATGGTTATTGGGGTGCGATCTTTGTCCCGATG
This sequence comes from Enterococcus rotai, assembly GCF_001465345.1. Lineage (NCBI taxonomy): Bacteria > Bacillati > Bacillota > Bacilli > Lactobacillales > Enterococcaceae > Enterococcus > Enterococcus rotai. The sequence continues at coordinate 2,818,048 of NZ_CP013655.1, forward strand.
TTGATACTTGGAGTGGGACAAGGGTTGATTTTAGCACCAGTGACATCGGCAGGAGTCTATGAAGCGCCGACTGAACTCTCCGGTATAGCGAGTGGCGTGACGAATACGATGCATCAGATTGGAGGACCAATTGGTTTATCACTGATTGTTTCTGTTACAAGTGAGTTTCATACTGAAATCTGGATGATGACAGTCTTCACACTTATTTCAATTTTAGTTGTGATATTTTTTGTTAGCTCCAATAAGTAAGCTAATTTATATTTTTAGTAAATTAGTTAAAACGCAGTGACAAGATTCTTTGTAGGGAAAACAGAGGGAATCATGTCCTTTAATAAAGATTAAAAATTAGATATGATATAATTTTTAACCAATTTTTTTAAATTTAATAAGGTCGCGAAAAAAGTCAGATTTTGAACTAAAAAATCTGGCTCTTTTTTTATGGAAAAAAGGAGGAAACATTTTGAAAAAAGTAAATAAACTAATCAATCGATTATTATTGTTCGTATTAATCACACTACCCCTTATTACTTCTGCATCATCCGTATACGCTGCGGAAGGGTCATTTTATAAGATTGGGGATTGGGTGTCTACATGGCACTCTAAATTACTCAATGGGACACATTGGACAGAGCAAGGCTCGAATATGATGACAGTGGATGGGAATCCAGCATTTTGTATTGAGCATGGTATTCCTGTGACGGAGCCAGGAGCAGGCTTTGAACCTAGCGAATTGAGTATACCAGAAAAGGATCGTTTAGCCCTGATTGCTTATTATGGGTATCAAACCAATCCTAATGCACTATCGTATACCATTACACAGCATATTATTTGGGAAACACTAGGAAATGAATTGTTAACAACCCAGGTTCCAAACTATCAAGCAGAAAAGCAACGAATATTGAATCAGGTGAATGCTCACAATATTAAGCCAAGTTTTGATAATCAAACGATTGAACTAAATGTTGGTGAGTCTATTACCCTAAATGATTCAAATGGTGTGCTAAACAAATATAAGGTATTAGCCAGTAATTCAGCAAATTTAAACGTTGAAAAATCAGGAAATACACTAAAGCTAATGGCTAAAGCAGCTTCTAAAGAAACAGGGACATTACAGTATGATATTGCCAATAAAAACGATGTAGGAACAACTTTTGTTTATCATAAGAAAGGGCAACAAAGATTAGCTAAATTTAAACTAAATTCAGCGGGAAGCTTTGGTTTGACTATTAAAGTGAATTTAAACGGACATGTCAAACTTAAGAAAGTAGATGAAACGACAGGAAAAGCATTGGCAAATACAAAGATAAAATTTGAATATGCTGGACAAACGAAAGAGGTCACTACAAAGGAGAATGGTTTAGCTGAATTGAGGGATATTAAAGCAGGAACTAAGGTTAAAATAACAGAAATACAAGCTGCTGATGGCTTTGTCAATAAAGGTCTGTCTCAAGAAATCGTGATTGAACCGAATAAGACAATTGAAATTACATGGAATAACCAACCTCAAATGGGGCTATTGAAGCTAACGAAGCTTGGCAAACAACCAGTGGAGTTAACCTCATTAAATTCTGAATATGGCTTTATTCAGCAATTAGAGTACGATCAAGCACCGTTAGCGAACGTTGTCTTTGATTTAAAAGCAGCGGAAGATATTTTGGTGGGTGGCACAAAACGATATGTTAAGGGAGAGGTTGTTGCGACTGTAACGACCAATAATGATGGTGTTGTTGAGAATATGCCCCAGCTCTTTTTAGGGAAATATGTTGCAGTGGAAAAAAGTGTGCCTGCTGGATTTATTATCAATCATTGAAGGAACAAAAAGAGAGTACGTATGAGAAAAGACATGAATCTGTAAAAACTCTTTCTAGATGGATTGGCGATAAGAAAATGATCAGCCTTAGTTCAGATTTTTTAGAAGAACTATTCTTCACTTTAAAAGAGAAGGGCATAGACGGTTTATCGAAAGGTTATTCTAAAAACTCATTAGAAAGTTTTCGTCAAACCTTAAATATGATATTCAATTATTGTCTAAAGAATAATGTATTAAGTGACAATCCCTTGGAATCTGTTAGACGTCCAAAGTATCAACAAACGGTTCAGCAATTAAAGGATTCATTAGAGAGATTGGATCAAAAGTATTTGACGTTTGATGAGCTAAGATCATTGCTTAATTACAGTATTGTTCATGAAGAGCTACCACTTTCAACTTTGTATCATGTTTTGTTTTATACAGGCTGTCGCGTAAGTGAAGCTTTAGCCTTACAACCAGAAGATATTGATTTTAACAATAATGAGATTCTTTTTTACAAGCAGACAACGGTAAAAGGAAAGCAAGTTAATTTTAAAATTGATACGACTAAAAGTGTAAGTTCAGCACGACGAGTGGTTGTAACGCCATTAGTGATGGAAAAGTTAAAAGCTTTAATGGAAATGCTAGATGATGTTCGGAAGCAGTTTAAATTTAAAGTGGAAGAAAAGTATTTATTTGTTTATCTAGAGCCACACAAGCGAGGCATTCCATTTAGACGAGAGTATGTCAATCATCATATCAAACGATGTGTTGAGCAATGTGGAATAAAGAAACCGTTCCACACCCACTTGGCTCGCCATACAATGGCAAGTTTAGTCGCTGGTCATTGTGATTGGGAAGTATTGAAGGCTCGTTTAGGTCATACCGATAAAACAACCTCTGAAATTTATCGGCATTTAACATCAGAAGAAAGATTAAAACCACTAGAAGCTTTTCAAATCTTGGAAAGCTGACTACACGTTTTGGATAATTCCACAGTGAAAAGCTTGGAATCATTACTTACTTTTTAATGGCTGTAGTCAGAGTGGTAGTCAATTTAATAAAAAATTCAATGATATCAATAGATACAGTACTTTTGGCACGAAGTAAAGAAATTCGTCGTTAAAAACTTGTTATTCACTAACAGTGAGCCCCTTGATGATCAAGGGGTTTTTTGTTACCTTGAATTAGCTGAAATCATCAAGAAATCTAATAAAGAAGGTAAAAAGACTTAGCATCATTGCAATGGCTCCAGTCATTAACACAATGCTAAGTAGTTGTTGTTTTGATTCTAGTGATAAATTAGTGCAGAAATAGATGTTTAAGGAGAACAAGATGAAAATAGAACGCATGTTAACGATTATTGTGATGTTACTTAATAGAAATCGTGTAACCGCCAATGAATTGGCTGAGAAATTTGAAGTATCCATCCGGACTATTTACCGGGATATTGAAACAATCAACTTAGCTGGCATTCCTATCATTTCCCATTCTGGAAACAATGGTGGATTCAGCATTTACGAGAGTTATAAATTAAATCATCAAGTAATACCTCTTAATAACCTGTCTTCCCTTCTTTCTACTCTTAAGGATGTCAATGCCACAATTGATGATATTGAGTTAGAGTCATCCATAGAAAAACTAGAAAACATCGTTCCTAAAAACAAAGCTAATCACCTAAAGCTACATATGGAACAAATTATTGTTGATTTACATCCTTATGGAGACACCCCAAATCAAAAAGCATTAGTTAAAACACTAAGGAAAGCTATAACTCTGACTAATTTGTTAACCATTGACTACAGAAATTATGACAATATCGTCAGTAGAAGACAAATTGAGCCGATGTCGCTCATATTTAAAAATTATACTTGGTATTTATTTGCCTATTGTCGGTTGAAAGAAGACTTCAGAACATTTAGAGTTTCTCGGATAAGCGATGCTCACATTGAATATCAATCCTTTGAACGTCGAGAAAAATCCTATCACGAAATTACGGCATCATTAAAAGAACAAACAACAATGACGACAATTGTCTTGAAAATTTCCCCTATAATGAAATCACGTGTGGAGGATGTTTTTAATAAAGAAGATATTACGGTGTTAGAAACAGGTGAATTTCTTATTGAAGCGAGGTTCCCTGAAAAAGAATGGTTGTTCTCTCTCATATTTAGTTTTGGAGAACATATAGAAGTCTTAGCGCCAAAAGAATTGCGTCAAACAATTGCGTCCAAGCTCAAATTGATGACTGAAAAATATTGTTAAGTGTGTTTCTGATTTCAAAGTTGACAGACTGTTGTCAAACCTCCGTGCTAATATTGTTTTTGTAAGACAGTTTTAGTGTAATTACTTAGCTACGCGGACTAGTCTCTAGGAAAAAAGATAAAATCTGCCTGTGACAAAAAGCGTCACAAACCTATTTTCCTATTTTTCTACGAGACTTGACGAGCCCGCTGCGCTTTTATTATTATCTAGCTGCATGGGCTAGCTTCTCGGAAAAAAGATAAAAATGGAGTGAGACAAAAAGCGTCTCAATCAATTTTTCCTATTTTTCAGTCGAAGCTAAACGAGCCCATTCCGCTTTTAAATTTAGGAGGATATTAAATGACAAACAATAATGAATTTCCAACACCAACACTTATCTCAGTTAACGATGTGGAACTAGAGGTTTTTGAAGCAGGGCAAAAAAATGAGGGACGACCTATCGTTCTTTGTCATGGATGGCCAGAGCATGCCTATTCTTGGCGACATCAAGTGGCGCCTCTTGTAGAGGCAGGTTATCACGTTATTATTCCGAATCAACGAGGTTACGGAGCATCTTCTTGTCCAAATGAAGTCACAAAATACGATATTGAACATCTAACGGGCGATCTTGTTGCCCTTTTGGATCACTATCAATATAAAGATGCCATTTTTATAGGGCATGATTGGGGTGCAAGTGTTGTTTGGAGCATGGCTTTGTTGCATCCAGAACGTGTGAGTAAAATAATTAACTTATGCTTGCCTTACCAAATTCGTGGCGAGAAACCTTGGATTGATTTTATGGAAGAATTTTTTGGCGATGATTACTATTTCGTTCACTTTAATAAGCAACCAGGTGTTGCAGATACTATATTAGACGACAATACAGCACAATTTCTGAAGAACTTATATCGTAAGAATACGCCAGCACAAGCTTCAGGAGCAGGCATGGAAATGATTAATCTAGCTGAAGCGACTGAGTCATTAGGTGAGCCTGTTATGAGCGAAAAAGATCTTGCTGTTTATATCGCAGGTTTCAATAAGACAGGGTTCACTCCAAGTATCAATTGGTACAGAAATCTAAATCGTAATTGGGATTTATTAGGTGAAGTATCTCCAATCATTCATCAGCCAACATTAATGGTATATGGTGAGAAAGATAGTATTCCGCCACTTCCAAATATAAAAGATTTTGTACCGAATATAGACGTTAAAAGTTTGGACACTGGACATTGGATTCAAGAAGAAAGACCTGAAGAGCTCAATCAAATGATGTTAGAATGGCTAGAAAAATGAATGAAGACCTATTTTTTAGGAATCAAATAGAATTTATTGATTGGTTAACAATCAATCATCAAACTGTTAGTGAAATTTGGGTAGTCTTTTTTAAGAAAAAAACGAATAAAGTAAGTCTTACTTGGCCCGAGTCAGTGGATTGTGCACTATCATTTGGTTGGGTTGATGGGCTGCGTAAAACAGTTGATGAAAATCGCTATAAAATTCGCTTTACACCACGTAAGCCGAATAGTGTCTGGAGTAAGGTTAATGTAAAAAAGGTGCATAAACTGATTGCGCTCAATCAAATGAGACCTGAGGGATTAGTTGTTTTCAATCAAAGAAAGGACCAAACAGGTTATTCTCTAGTCCATAGGAATGTTTCTCTAATGAAAGAATACGAGGATGAAATCAGAAAAAATCCAACTTCTTGGGAATTTTTTAATCAGCTTTCACCTTCTTATAAAAGAGATTCTATATGGTGGGTGATGAGTGCTAAAAAAGAAGAAACTAGGCGAAGAAGATTGAATCGATTAATTGTTTCATGGGAAGAAGGTAAAAGGTTACGGCCCTAGATTACAGTAGTGCAGCAGAGAGAGTTGTAATGAATGAGAAAATATCGATTTGATAGACCTAAAAATAGGCAATAGTCTCGTGATACTCTACAAAATAGAAGACTGAAAATCCTTTTTGCGATTTTCGGTCTTCTATTTTATATACCCAAGCTCACTTAAAACTAACCACAACAATTGATAGAGGTTGATTAACACCTAATGCTTTTTAATTATATCCATGGTATAACGTTGCCGAAAATTTTTTAATAAAATATAAACATCAACTACTGTATCAGACGAGTGGCACAGCAGTTGAGTAATAAACCGACTAAAAGGAGATTAAAATGAAAACGATCTACATTTTATTAACGCGCTCTAAAACCTATATCTCAAGATTAATTCAACTAGCAACATCAGATGACTATACTCATGTTTCGATTGCATTTGATGAAATGTTATCACAATTCTATAGTTTTGGACGTAAGCAGCCACATTTTCCTTTACCCGCAGGACTTATTCAAGAAAGTTTGACCAACTGCTTTTTTGATTATCATAAAGACACACCATGCGCTCTCTATGAGCTAAAAGTGTCAAAAGTAGTCTATCAACAAGCTAAGCAAGAAGTGCAACGCATGGTAACTGAAAAGCAACAGTATCGTTATAGCATTATTGGATTAATCTGTTGTAAGTTTGCAATTCCATATCAACGAGAAAAGTATTACTTTTGTTCTCAATTTGTAGCTGAAATTTTAGAAAAAAGTCAGGCACTTGAGTTACCAAAGCCAGCAGAGTTGATCAGACCAGCAGATTATATGGAGTTAGTTACAGGAGATTGCTTGTTCACTGGGAAAGTGGGCGAGCTTGCTGCTAGTGTTAGTACCTTGTAGATTCATATTAACGATTGAAAAACTAATGGACAGAGTGAATCCGTACCTGTTCAAAGCAATGAATAAAATTACGTGTACCACTTTCAAAATTATTTGTGATTTTCAACTATGGCTTTCTTCAAAATGTAGAGCGGCTCCAACAAGATTTGCATCGTTTTTGAAACGGCAAATTTTTATATTAGGCAAAGACAAGGGTTGATTGAAGGTTTTATAAAGACTTTTGTAAAGGTTGAGTTTACTCGTTTGATTTGTAGCTAATGCATCTATCTGTTTGTTCAACATTGGTAAAAGATCAGGGTTATTACTGATTCCACCGCCAATACCGATAATTTCAGGTTTGAAAGCTTCGTTTAAAAATAACAAGATCTCAGCAAGAGCGGTATACATTCGCTCAATTTCTTGGATAGCAATGGCATTCCCTTGTTTAGCTAATTCAAAAACATCTTTTCCTTCAATAGTTTGAGGTAACTTAAAACTTTTTAAGGAAACTGTTCGGCCAATATGAACAGGCGAAACTTTTGCGTTATTGATAGTTTTAATTGTATCAGCGATGAATTTTTCAAAATTGTTAATTTTGTCAGTAGTATTTTTAATAATCTTACCGTCTTCAACAACAGAGAGCCCGATACCAGAGCCAATAATGGTAAATAATGCGTGTTGATGCTCTTTTCCAATTCCTAGTGTCATTTCTGCGAGGGCTGCACTGTTTGCATCATTTTGCAACGAGACGGGTAAGTGCAAAGTTTGCGAAAATTCATTTTGAAATTCACCCAGATGTAAAAAGGGAACATAACTTAAGCCACGCACAAACCCAGATAGTTCATCGGGCTCTCCAGGGCAGCTGACAGCGATTCCTTTGATTGAAAACTCTGGATAGGCACTGTCACATAGTTCTTGAACAGAACTATAGAAATTTTTGCGAGTCAAAGGTGTTGGGAAGCTAGCTTGATGATGCAATTGTTCGTTGTACCAAATACCATGTTTGACAGCGGAGCCGCCTATATCTAGAGCTAAAATAGCCTGATTATGTTGAATCATTAGATGAAATCCTTTCTAATAGCTGTTTTTCAGTTTATTTGTTATTAAATCAACTGTTTATCTGCCATTTTAGTGCTTTTCTTATAGAAATACAAGTTATGGGTGAAATGTTATCAACTGAGATCAATTCTTAATAGTGATTGCTTCAAGTTTAATCAACACTTTTGGATGAAATAAGCCACTAATTGCGACTATTGTGTCAGTTGGAAATGGGGATAAAAGATATTTTTACCGGAAGTCTACAATTTCAAAACAGTATCAAAAGAAGCGTTGCCAGCTTTTAAAACAGGATTAAGAATTTAAACTTTTTTCATATTTAGCATCTGCTTTTTTGTATACATTTTTACAAAGAAATGTCGAAAATTCTAAGTGTTTTAGCTAGTTCTAATTGGTGACAGACTATTTCTTTGCTATAATTATCATATCGTTGGAATTTCTACAAAAGTAATGAATGAGCAACCACGCAATTAAATAAAAGTGGTTTGATCGTACGAATTGTTTTTCCAGAAGAAGTTCCTGTAAAAGTCGAATATTCTTTAACTGATTATGGAAAACAATTCATCTCATTATTCCATCAACTGTGTGAACTTGGAAAAGCACATGCTAAAAAGCGTGATTTAGCGATTAAAAAGACAAATTATTCTTAATCTGTACTTAATTGTAAGCACAATAAACAGGACTTACTAGGTGGCGTGGAAGGAGAGTCAAATATGAATATAAAAAAGTTAGTGAATTAAGTGGTGTGTCCGCGGACACAATCAGATATTATGAACGAATTGGTTTGATTCCACCGGTGAAACGTACGGCTAATGGGATTCGGGATTTTGATGAAGAAGATCTACGCTGGATTGTTTTTAGTCGGCAGATGAGGAATGCTGGTTTGTCTATTGAATCTATGGTGAACTATATAAACCTATTCCAAGTAGGAGACGAAACAGTTCCAGTACGTAAAGAAATTATTGCAGCGCAAATTAAAATGTTAAAAGAAAAGGCTTCTGAATTAGATACAGCGATCGATAGATTGGAGTTTAAGTTAGCCAATTATGATGAGCACATGATTCCAGCAGAAAATTCTTTACGTGCTTTTAATCTGAATAAATGAACAAAATCAATCACTTCTGAATGTTGATGATCTCTAAAAATAACTTTTAGAGTCGATCGGCATTTGGAAGTTTTTTAGCTAATGAAGAAAACGCTTGACTTAGAGTGCACTTTAAGAGATAAACTATGGTCAGGTTAAAGAAAAAAATTATTTTAAGGAGGAAATATAATGGAGTATGTAAAATTTGGTAACACTGGAATGGAGGTTTCAAGGCTTTGTTTGGGTGCGATGGGCTTTGGAGATCCTAATAGCGGATTTCATGAATGGGTCTTAGAAGAAGCCGAGAGTATGAAAGTCATTAAAAAAGCGCTTGATTTGGGCATTAATTTTTTTGATACAGCGAATGTTTATTCTTATGGTGCAAGTGAGCGTGTTCTTGGAAAAGCACTCAATCAATATGCAAATCGCGATGAAATTGTTGTTGCCACCAAGTTGTTTACAACCATGAAAAAAAATGTGCCAAACAGTGGAGGGCTTTCAAGAAAAGAAATTTTTCATCAAATCGATGCGAGCTTAGAACGTTTAGGCATGGACTATGTTGATTTATATATCATTCATCGCTGGGATTACAAGACACCGATCGAAGAAACAATGGAAGCTTTGCATGATCTAGTGAAATCAGGAAAAGTTCGCTATATTGGCGCTTCAGCGATGTTCGCTTGGCAATTTGCGAAAGCACAGGCCGTAGCTGATAAACATGGCTGGACAAAATTTGTTTCTATGCAAAATCATTTGAACCTGTTATACCGTGAAGAAGAAAGAGAAATGCTGCCATTGTGTGAGGATCAAAAAATTGCTGTTACGCCATACAGTCCATTAGCTTCTGGTCGCTTAACTCGAGATTGGAGTGCTCAAACAAAACGTTTTGAATTAGATAAAATGGCGATGTCAAAATATGACACGACAGCGGATCAAGATCACATTATTGTTGCAAGAGTTGCCGAAATTGCTGAGAGACGTGGTGTAGAACGCGTGCAAGTAGCTCTAGCTTGGTTGCTTCAAAAAGAGGCCGTTGTTGCACCTATTATTGGCGCAACAAAAGAAAGTCATTTGACTAATGCGATTCCAGCCCTAGATTTAGTTTTAACAGAGGCTGAGGTGGAATTTTTAGAAGAGCCTTATGTTCCGCACAAGGTCGTTGGCCACCAATAATTGTTTAAAAAAATAGTAGTAGGAGGGATAAGCAATGCCAAAGTTCGAAGAAGTTAAAGAGGGTGTGATTTTTCCAATAGGAGAAAAAAATGAAGCCTTTGCTAATTACTTTATAGGCCAAAGCTACTTGAAAAATTTAGTAGCAGATCCAAAAATCAATGTTGGGGTGGGCAATGTAACATTTGAACCTGGTTGTCGCAATAATTGGCATATTCATCATAACGGCTTTCAATTGTTGCTAGTAACAGGTGGTGAAGGCTGGTATCAAGAAGAGGGAAAACCAGCACAATTTTTGACAGTTGGTGATGTTATTATTATCCATGATGGTGTTAAACACTGGCATGGCGCTGCAGTCGATAGTTGGTTTGAACATCTAGCAATTACTGCTGGGACCCCAGAATGGTTAGAACCAGTTTCAGATGAAAGCTATCATCAATTGAAGAAATGAATAAAAGATGGGAGTCCTATTTCATGAAAAAACAAACAGCAGGCAGGGATCAACTTGGAGCGTTTGCACCAAAATTTGCTGAATTAAATGACGACATACTATTTGGTGAAATCTGGTCTAGAGAAGAACAACTTTCACCTCGTGACCGTAGTTTGATCACTTGTTCGAGTTTATTAACCCAAGGTATGCCGCAACTAGAAGCACACATGAAAATGGCGAAACAAAATGGTGTGACCAAAGATGAAATGGTCGAGTTAATCACTCATCTAGCTTTTTATACCGGTTGGCCCAAAGCTTGGTCAACGTTTTCGTTGGCCAAAGAAATATTTGGAGAATAAAATAAAAGAAGTGGGATGCTGGTGTCTAAAAGCATTCCACTTTTTTTATCATCATTTGGTCGGTAACTGCTAATTTTTTATTAAATTTACTTAAAAAAAACGGAATGAATAGATACAATCCAGTTAAAATAGTAAAGTAGAGGAAAGAGCAAACAACTGATAAGTGAAGAACTACTGTTATTTAGCTGAAAGAAAGTGAGAGACCATGAAAAAAAGAGCAATATTGATCATCCACGGGTTTGGCGGTAATGAAAAAGAAATTCTCTATTTGCACGATTACTTAAAACAAAATAATCTTGATTCATTTTGGATTCAACTAACCGGACATGATGGAAATAAGGAAAATTTTTCAAAAGCAACTTCAAATCAATGGTTGGCAGATGTTGAACAGAAATTAGATGAACTTGAGCAAACTTATACTCAGATTACTTGTGTTGGATTTTCAATGGGAGGGTTACTGACGATCCAGGCATCAGAACGAGCATCGATCGATCAATTGGTTTTGTGTAGCACACCGATTTATCTTTATAACGCAAACGTCATTAGCCAAGATCTCATAAAGGGATTAGTGTTTAAAAAACAGGAAAAATTAGATTATTATTTTGATTCGGCAAAATCGATTTCTATTCACTCATGTGTTCAATTCTTATCCTTACTTCAAAAAACAAAGAAAAAAATAAAGAAAGAACACCCATCTGAATTAAAGAAAAAAGTACTTATTCTGCAAAATAGACAAGATGAAACGACTCACTACAAGAGTGCTTATTATTTAGCCAAAAATATTAACGCACAGGTCGCTTTAAAAATATACGAGAACGGCAGACATCAGCTATTTTTAGGTGGAAATAAAGAACGTGCAGTTGAAGATATCAAGGAGTTTATCCTAAACTAAATAATTGGAACCATGACATCCTCATTGACTAGGTATTAAATCTAGTATGAGGATATTTTTGTTTTTTTATGGATAAATAGGTAGAAAAAATGCAGAGTAAAAAGCGACTATTCCAGCCATTTTTAGTGAAACGTTTCTATTTATATCTAATTCGCATAACTATTATTAGTATTATTTAACCTGATACGAATAAAGTAAACGCTTGCTTTTGATATAATTAAGGAATATAATCATTTTTGTAGAAACGTTTCACTAAATAATATTGAGGAGTGGAAGTATGAAATCATGGAAAAAGCTTTGCTTACTTGGAACAACTTTATTCGCAACTGTAGGTGTAATGGCAGCATGTTCTTCGGGAAATAAAGAAAGCGCTTCAAATGAATTGACATTTTGGTATATGGGTGATGGCGATCAAGGAATCAAGCCAATTGTTGACGAATTTACAAAAGAATCAGGAATCAAAGTCAAGATTCAAAGTATTCCATGGTCCACTTCAAGAGATAAATTACTCACAGCAGTGGCTTCTAAAGAAGGTCCTGATGTTGTTCAAATGGGTACGACATATATGAGTGAATTTGTTGATGCTGGAGCGTTAATGGATATTACAGAAGATGTTCAAAAAAGTGACGTCATGAAATCAGATAATTTCTTTGATGGTTCTGTGGCGACAACAACATTTAGCGAAAAAACTTATGCAGTGCCTTGGTATACAGAAACTCGTGGACTCTACTATAGAAAAGATTTATTGGAAAGTGTTGGCTATAAAGAAGCCCCTAAAACTTGGGATGAGTTAGCTGATGCAGCCAAAAAATTAGCTGCCCGCGGCGATAATAAATATGGATTTGGTGTAGAACTGAAAGAGCCAACATTCGGTTTTATGTTTGCTCGCCAAAACGGTTCTAAACTATTTGATAAAGACGATAAACCACTATTTAATCAACCAGAAATGGTGGACGCTTTAAAATTTTTAGATAAATTAGTGCAGGATGGTTCGGCTCCTAAAACAGACTTAGGATTAGAGATCGGTCAAAGTTTTGGTGGAGAAGGTGTTGTGCCAATGTTTATCAGTGGTCCGTGGATGATCAACAGTATTAAAGATTCAGCTCCTGATATCGATGGAAAATGGGGCGTAGCCGAATTACCGAAGGGACCTGTCAACAATATGTCCGTAACAGGGGGAGCAAATTTAGCAGTCTTTAATAGTTCTAAGAAAAAAGAAGATGCAATGAAATTGATCGAATATCTTTCAAAACCTGAAAATCAAACGAAGTTCTTTGAAAGTACAAATTCACTTCCAACCAATAAAGAATCGTGGAATTCTGATGTGTTCAAAAACGATCCGCTGATTTCGGTATTTGGAAAACAATTAAATGAGTCACAACCTATGCCATTATTAAAACAATGGGATGAAATTTCGCAAAACTTCATGAAACAATGGGAGCAAGTCGTAGTAAGTGATAAAAATCTTCAAGAGGCAATGGATGAACTAAACGAACAAACGGAAAGCTTGATTAAATAAGTGTAAGGAGCAAAAGGAGTAAAGGGAAAGAATCGACTAAAGGGTGGGACAGAAGGAATTGCGTCTGTATCCACCGCTTAGTCGAATACTAAGAACATGGCCTTTTATTGAGTTATAAGGAGGAAAGCATTATGAAAAAATCAAAATCGCCTTATTTTTTTATCGCGCCAGCCGTTGCTTTATTACTTGTTTTTTCGATCATACCGATTTTTATTGCGGTAACGATTAGTTTTACCGATATGAGTTTAGCTGGCTTAGCTGATTTTTCTCGAATCAATTTTGTTGGTTTGGAAAATTATTTAAACATATTTAATGATAAAGTCTTTGGTCAGGCAATGTTTAATACGGCTTACTACGTCATAATTGGCGTGCCGCTTGTTATTCTTTCTTCTTTAGCTTTAGCCATTATGATCAATTTTGGAGAAAATAAATTTTTCTCGTTTATGCGTCTAGTATTTTATAGCCCGTCGATCACAAATACAGTAGCTGTATCTGTTGTTTGGATGTATTTATACAATCCTACGATTGGGTTATTGAATCATTTATTATCCTACTTAAATATTGGCCCAATTATGTGGCTGACGGATCCCAGTACATCGAAATTATCTTTGATTATCATTGCAGTTTGGAAGGCAATTGGATTAAACATGTTGATTTTCTTAGCGGCAATTCAAGGGATTCCGAAAGAATATTATGAAGCAGCTGAAATGGACGGAGCCAATAAGTGGCAACAAATTTTAAAAATCACGATTCCATTACTAAAGTTTTCAATTTTCTTTGTGACGGTCACAACATTGATCGGCTGGTTCCAATTCTTTGATGAACCATTTGTTATGACCAAAGGAGGTCCTTTAGACAGCACATTATCTGTTGCGCTATTTATTTACCAAAGAGGATTCCAATACAATAAGTTTGGTTATGCAGCAGCAGGATCAGTCATCTTATTTATTGCAATCATTATCGTGACGAGTATTCAAATGAAAATTCAAACAAAACAAAAAGAAAATGAAGGGTAAAAGGAGAGAACGAGATGAATTCACATAAAAATGCGCAAATGAGTTTTAAGCTTTTTATCGGTATCCTCTTAGGTGTTCTGGGAATTATGACCTTTTTTCCTTTTCTATGGATGATTTTTTCTTCTTTTAAGACAAACGCGGAAATCAATCAAATCGTTCCTAGTTTATTTCCAAAAGAGGCAACATTCGACAACTTCAAAGAGCTGTTTTTTAGATTAAATTTTGGGACCTACCTAAAAAACACCTTGATCATTACAGCCTGTTCGTTTGTCGGATTGTTACTGAATGCAATGGCTGGTTACGGTTTTGCTAAATTTGATTTTAAAGGGAAAAACGGATTGTTTCTCATGGTTTTAGCGACAATGATGATTCCTGGACAAGTAACGATGATTCCTGTGTATTTATTACTGAACTCTGTAGGGTTGACAAATAGGTTGATTGGAATCGTTTTACCAGGTTTAGCAGGTGCGTTTGGAATCTTTTTGTTTCGACAATTTATGAATACTATTTCAAATGAAATGCTGGAAGCTGCTCGATTAGATGGTGCTAGCGAATGGTATATCTTCTTCAAAATCATTTTACCTGTTAGTCGCCCAATCTTAGCTGTCCAAGGTATTTTAACCTTTATAGGTGGTTGGAACTCATTCTTATGGCCGTTGATCATTGCCAATGATGAAAAATATTACACGTTATCTGTTGGGTTGCAGTTGCTTCAAGGACAACATGGTAATAATTATGCGTTACAAATGGCAGGAGCGACCTTTATGGTCATTCCAATTTTGATTGTTTTTTCAATTTTTCAAAAGTACATTTTACAAGGATTTAATGTTTCTGGAATTAAGTAAGCGAACAGAATACTTACCCAAAATAAAAAGAAAAAGGTGAATGGACAATGGAACAAAAAGAACTGATTGAGTTGCTGAAGCAAATGACAGTAGATGAAAAAGTGGGTCAATTATTACAATTGGCAGCTGAATTTTATTCTGAAAAAGCAGAAGAAAAAACAGGTCCGATGACAGATCTTGGTTTAACACAGGATGACATCAATAATGCAGGAACAACCCTAGGCATTTCTGGAGCCAAAGAAGCGATCCGTGTACAAAAAGCCTATATGGAAAATAATCGTCTGGGCATTCCAACAATTTTAATGGCGGATATTATCCACGGGTTTCGGACGATTTTTCCAATACCGCTTGGGTTAGGAAGCTCCTGGGATCTTGAAGCAGCTAAAAAAGTTGCAGAGGTTTCAGCGAAAGAAGCTGCAGTCTCTGGTTTACATGTGACGTTTTCACCGATGGTTGATTTGGTTCGTGATCCTCGTTGGGGGCGTGTTATGGAGTCAACTGGGGAAGATTCTTTTTTGAATAGTCGCTTTGCTGAGGCATTCGTTAAAGGCTATCAAGGGGAGGATTTAAAAAATGACTTTTTCCGGGTAGCAGCTTGTGTTAAACATTTTGCAGCTTATGGTGCTGCAATCGGTGGTCGTGACTATAACACAGTCAATATGTCTGAAAGGCAATTACGAGATAGCTATTTACCTGGGTATAAAGCCGCGCTTGATGCGGGGGCAAAATTAGTGATGACTTCATTTAATACAGTTGATGGTGTTCCAGCTACAGGGAATAAGTGGTTGTTTCGGGATGTCTTGAGAAAAGAATTTGGTTTTGATGGGGTAGTGATTTCCGATTGGGGAGCCGTAATTGAATTAATTCCTCATGGTGTTGCACAAGATAAAAAACAAGCAGCTGAATTAGCTATCAAAGCAGGTGTTGACATTGAAATGATGACAACGTGCTATACAGAAAATTTAAAAAACTTAATTGAAGAGAAGACACTTGATGAAGCAATTCTTGACGAAGCAGTTTTACGCATTTTAACGTTGAAAAATGATTTAGGCTTATTTGAGAATCCCCATAGAGGGGCTGATATTGCCTTAGAAAAAGAAGTTGTTTTATCAAAAGAACATCGGGAAATTGCCAGAGATGTTGCAAAAAAATCGATCGTATTATTAAAAAATGAAGCGATGTTACCATTATCAAAACAAGAAAAAGTTGCAATTGTAGGACCAGCAGCTGATTCTCATGACGTTATTGGTGTTTGGTCTTGGCAAGGAAAAAAAGAAGAAGCAGTTTCATTAGCGCAAGGTGTTAGCGAACTTGCGGCAGAATATGTAATCGGAACGGAGGCTTTTGATTACTTTAAACCAACTCAAGCTGCAATTGATGAAGCGATTGCTTTAGCAAAAGAAGCAGATAAGGTTATCTTGGCTCTCGGAGAAGAAGAATGGATGAGTGGGGAGGCCTCAAGTCGTAGCGATATTCGATTACCGCAAGCTCAGCTCGATTTATTCAAAGCAATTCAAGCCGTGAACGATCAGATCATCGTAACCCTTTATAATGGCCGACCATTAGATCTACAAGGTATCGACTCAGCCAAAGCCATTGTTGAAGCTTGGTTTCCTGGGACAGAAGGTGGTGCAGCACTGGCAGATATTTTGTATGGCGAATACAATCCGAGTGCCCGTTTAAGTATGTCATTTCCAGAAACGGTGGGACAAGTCCCTGTTTATTATAATTATGATAATACAGGTAGACCATATAAACCTGGTGATGAAAAATATGTCTCAAAATATCTAGATGTATCAAATTTTGCTAAATATCCTTTTGGATTTGGATTGAGTTATAGTCAGTTTGTTTACATGGACCTCAAGCTAAGTAAGAATGAAATGAAACTACATGAAACGATCACAGCTTCGGTTACGATAGAAAACCAATCCGAACGAACTGGGCAAGAAACCGTCCAATTATATATTCGTGATCAAGTCGGCGAAGTTGTTCGTCCGGTAAAAGAACTAAAAGGCTTTGAAAAAGTAAACATAAAAGCACATGAGAAAAAGACTGTCCAATTTACGATCAGTGAAGAATTATTACGCTATGTTCATAGTGATCAAGCCTTCACTAGTGATGCTGGTACATTTGATATCATGATTGGCGCAAATAGCAGAGATGTCCAAACAACCACATTCAAATTACTGAAATAGATAGGAAGAGTGAGATGACAGATCAAAAACGAACGATTGAAAATGGCGGGACAACCTTCTCGTTTTTAGAAACAGGGGATTTATACGAAATTTTAAATGGAACGATTATGATCAATCAGCTCCATGGTAATCGACTTGATGGTAGCTGTAACCAACTCTACTTAAGAGTGTATACTCAAAATGGTATTCAAACAGCACCAATGATCGGTTCAAACGCAACAAGTACCTTTTATATCGATGAAAAACAAGCTACTTGGCAAGGAGAGTTTTTAGGGGTAGCGTATCAAGTAGAGTTTCAAATTGCAAAATCTGGTGTTTGGTTTTGGCAGGTGAGTTTAACTGGTTCTGGTCAAAAAGTAGATGTTATTTACGGACAAGATATTGGGAACGCCACAAAAGGGGCTGTTCGATCGAATGAAGCGTATATGTCACAATACGTGGATCATCATGTTTCAAAAGAAGCGGGTACGATTACGATCTCTTCTCGCCAAAATCAACCGCAAGACGGTAATTTTCCAGTGATTGAACAAGGAAGTCTTAATTCGTTAGTAGCATTTTCAACAGATGGGTATCAATTTTTTGATCGTGACTATAAAGAGACGAATCAAGCAAAAGCCTTAAAACAAGATTTTTTGGCAAATGAAGTGTATCAATACGAGTTTGCTTATGTTGCGTTACAGACAGAAACTTATGATATAAACCGTGAGGCAACGTCGATCGTTTTTTATGGCGCTCCAATCAAGAATCAACGGACAGTAATTGAACAACCGCTTGTTTCGA
This sequence comes from Enterococcus rotai, assembly GCF_001465345.1. Classification (NCBI taxonomy): domain Bacteria; kingdom Bacillati; phylum Bacillota; class Bacilli; order Lactobacillales; family Enterococcaceae; genus Enterococcus; species Enterococcus rotai. The sequence goes on from NZ_CP013655.1 coordinate 2,836,119, forward strand.
AAGCTGATATAAAAAAAGAGTATGATTCCTTGAATAGTCAAAACAATGCAGGACAAGGGAAAAATAGTGTAAAAACATTAGGGAAACCAATCATCGGGGCAACATTAACGGAACAAGAACTGCATGAACTATTTCTTAAACAAGAGCAAATTGAAACAATCGATGGAAAAATTGCCTCTTTCTTTACGAAAGATTATCATCACGTTGTGTTAAAAGAAAAGGAAGTCGCAATGGAACGAGCGCATGGTCATATTTTATTAAGCGGCACAGAATTAGATGTGGAGCATCCCGAATTAAGCACAACGGTTTACATGTATGGTTTATTCAATTCACAAATTGTTTTAGGGAATACATCAATGAATAAATTGATGAGCAATAGTCGCAACTCATTAAATATTATGAAGCAATCAGGGCAAAGAATCTACCTCAAATCAGGGAAACAGTGGCGTATATTAACGATGCCATCCGCTTTTGAGATGGGATTAAATTCTGCTACGTGGTATTATAAATTAGAGAATGATATACTTATTGTGAGAACGTTCACGTTATGTGATACAAAAGAAATCCGTACGGAAGTAACTAGCCAAAATGGGTTACACTATACCTTTGCTGTAACGAATCAATTGGTGATGAATGCGGATGAAGAGGAACCGACAGTCAACATAACAAAAGTGGATGAACGGCTCAAAGTGACTGCAACAACAGATTCAGTCATCCACGAAGAATACCCAGATCTAACCTATTATTTTTCACTGGATAAACCTTTTGAGTTGACTGATGAGCGTCTTTTTTTATCAGGGGATTCTGAAAAAGTTTTGACCATCTTTGTCATAGAAGCGCAAGCAACGTTTTCGATGCAGATCCAAGCAAATCTGACAGCAGCTCCATTTCAAGTTATAAAGACTACTTATGCTAAGGAAAATGAGCAATTCTTAGGGTTTATAAATGGTTTGTTGAATCATTTTAAATTAACGCATGCCACTGAAGCGGTCGAATCAATGAATATTTTAGCTCGTTGGTATACACATAATATGTTAGTGCATTATCTTTCTCCTCATGGCTTAGAGCAATACGGAGGGGCGGCTTGGGGAACCAGAGATGTCTCTCAAGGACCAACAGAATTTTTCTTAGCTGTCAATAAACCAGAGATTGTGGGTTCAATCATAAAAAATGTCTATGCCAATCAATTTAATGATGACGGAAATTGGCCTCAGTGGTTTATGTTTGATCGTTATGAAAAACAAAAAGCCGATGAAAGCCATGGTGATGTAATTGTTTGGCCGATGAAAATCGTAGCGGATTATTTAGCTAAAACCAAAAATTTTGACATTCTAGAAGAAAAAATACCATACACTGATCGAAAAACATTCCTAAAAACGGATGAGACAGTTTCCTTGTTTGATCATGTGAAAAAGGAAATTCACTATATTGAAGCCAACTTTCTAGAAGGAACGTATCTATCTTGCTATAGTGATGGTGACTGGGATGACACTTTACAACCTTATGATAATAAATTAAAAAAATATATGGCAAGTAGTTGGACCGTAGCTTTAACATATCAGGTAATTAAAAAATTAGCCCATTTGTTGATAGAAGTCGATAGTGCCTATGGAAAACATTTAGAAGAACTGGCTGTAAACATAAAAAAGGATTTTGAAAAGTATCTGTTATCGACTGAAACTATTCCAGGTTTTGTTTATATGGAAGATCCAGATCATGTAGAATTGATGATTCATCCAACGGATAAAAAAACAGGGATCCAATATCGTTTACTGCCAATGACTCGTAGTATGATTGCTGAAATACTAACGGCAGAGCAAGCCGAAAAGCATGTTGCAATCATTAAAGAACATTTACAGTTTCCCGACGGTGTTCGTCTGATGAACCGACCAGCTACTTATCGAGGTGGGGTGAGCACTAACTTCAAACGGGCTGAACAATCAGCAAATTTTGGGCGGGAAATCGGGTTACAATATGTTCACGCACATATTCGCTTTACCGAAGCCATGGCAAAACTTGGAAAAGGCGATGAAACATGGCAAGCATTGACAATTATTAACCCCATTCAGCTAAAAGATCATGTGGAAAATGCGGAAATTCGCCAAGCGAATGTCTACTTTAGTAGCTCAGATGGTGATTTTAAAACGAGATATGATGCTCAAGCCCATTTTGATCAACTAAAAACGGGGCGTGTAGGTGTCAAAGGTGGTTGGCGTATTTACTCTAGTGGTCCGGGAATCTATATAAATCAATTGTTGAGTAATGTATTAGGCATTCGAGAAGAGCAACAACAGGTAATTTTTGATCCGATTTTACCAAAAGCATTAGATGGATTAGAAATGGTCTATCGTATAGCTGATAAGGATGTCCAGATTGTGTTTCATTTAGCTAGTCAAAAATCAGTAGTAGTTGCAAATGGTCAAGAGCTGACTATAGAACGAGAACAAAATCCTTATCGTCAAGGCGGTTATATTGTGTCCCTTGAAGAGCTTGCGGCTTGTTTAGATGAGAAAGAAAATCAAATAGATATTTTTTGTTAGGAGATGAGCATTCATGGTAGGAATTAAAGAAATTGCAAAAAAAGCAGGGGTGTCGATTTCAACTGTTTCTTATGCATTAAATGGCAGTCCAAAAGTTACTGAAGCAACTCGAGCAAGAATCCAAGCGATTGCAGATGAATTGGACTATGTTCCTAACATGGCTGCTCGTACGTTAAAAAGACAGCAAACAAATATAATCGGTGTGTATCTTGCTGATTACGGCGGTAGTTTTTATGGCGAACTGTTAGATGGTATCAAAAAGGGCTTAGAAGCTCAAAATTTTGAAATGATTGTTTGTAGCGGGAATAAATCACATTTATTTATTCCTGAACGAATGATAGATGGCGCAATCGTTTTAGATTGGACTTTTAAGAATAAGGAAATTGAGCAATATGCGGATCGAGGTCACTTTTTGGTGATTTTAGATCGGTTGATTACGCATAAAAATGTGCGTAAGGTGCTACTTGACAATCGAGGCGGCGCGACTTTAGCGATTGAAAAAGCAGTTGCTTGTCAAACAGAAAAATTATATTTGATTACTGGTCCAGAAAAGAGCTATGACGGTCAAGAACGTTTGAGTGCTAGTATCAAAGAACTAGAACGGTTTAATATAGATCACGAGATCATTTCAGGTGACTTTACCGAACCTTCAGGCTACCGAGCAGCGAAAGAAATCATGGTAAAAGAACCAACATTTCCACTGGATATTTTCGCATTGAATGATGAAATGGCGATTGGTGTCTATAAATATTTTAAAGAAACACCGTATGAAATTGGTAAGGAGATCCGCTTGATTGGCTTTGATAACATTGATATCAGCGCTTTTATTCAACCGAGATTAGCGACCATATCTTATTCTAAACACCGTTGGGGCATGTTAGCAGCAGAAAAGATCATTCAGTTGATTACAGGAGAAGAAACAGAGGATGACCATATCTACACTAGTTTTATCGATGGTTCTTCATTTCCTGAAAATGAGCAATAAAAAACGATATTTTTATAGAGAGATGACGAAATTAGGATAACAGTTTAGTCGTTTTTAGGGTGTGAGCCAAAAGTGATGTTGACTTTTGGTTCACATCTATTTTTTTATTAATTATTTTTAAACAGTTGTAAAGTTAAGTGTTTTGGTTTAAACTATTGTGGTAGAGGTGATAAGGATGAGTACAAATCGAGATGGCCTAGCGGAAAAAGTTTATACGTTGGGGATTTTACAACAAAAATACGTTGTTGCAAGATTAAAAGCATTGCAATTAAATAGTTTACAAGCCCGTAGCCTTAGCTATATATCTATTCATCCTGGGACGATCCAACGGGAATTAGCAGATTATCTTGGTAAAAAACAAGCAACGGTTACCAATATTTTAAAAGGGTTAGAAGAGCGAAAAATGGTTTATCGTGAAATCCCTAAAAGTAATGAGCGACAGAAAAATATCTTTCTTACAGCGGAAGGCGAGCAGCTAGTGAAGCAAGTGAATCTTATTTTTGAACAGTTGGATCAGAAAGTTCGAAATGGGTTGACTGAAAAAGAACAAGAGCAACTAGAGGTCAACTTGTCTAAGGCTAAGCAGAACTTTGACTAGTATGAAACACTATTTTTTATAAATTAAATTAAAGGAGCTTGTTCAGAGTTTCCCTTGAAATTCTGGGTAAAAAGGGCAAAGTACATTGGGTACGTATCGTATCTAGCCTTTAAAAGATGGAGGTTTTTTTATGATAACAGAGAAAAAATTCGCTAATGGTGAAAATATTTGGATCAATATTAATTCAGATCAGGTAGCAACAGATTCTGATTTATATAAACAATATGAGATTGACACTGAAATTATTTCGTATGCATTAGATAAAAATGAACGGGCTCGTATTGAATATGATAGCGAATTAGAAACCTTTATTTTAATTTATAATGTTCCGAGAAAAGGGAAGAGTAACAATCATTACGAAGCGATCCCAATGACCTTTTTGATCAAAGATAAACGAATGTTGACCATAACCAACAGTGAAAATATGTATATTATTCAGTATATGGAGAAGTATCTAGAAAAAAATACAGACGTATCGATTTTTAAGTTCCTTTTTTCTAGCTTATTTATTATTACAGATAAATTTTTCCCTGTAATCGAAGCAATGGATCGAGAGCGAAATCATATCAATACTATGCTGAAAGAGAAAACGACTAAAACAAATTTACTGGCTTTATCAGATGTTGAAACAGGGGTTGCGTACTTTATGTCCGCGACAAAGCAAAATGCTGTTTTATTGGATCAAATAAAAACGAATGTGATTTTTCAAAACCTAAATGATATTGAAAAGGAACAATTGGAAGATACACAGATTGAAGCGAGACAGTTAGTTGAAATGGCTCAGTTAACTTCCCAAGTTTTACAGCAATTATCAGGTACTTATAATAATATTTTGAATAACAATCTAAATGATACGATGAAAATTTTGACGATTCTCTCTATTTTATTAACGATACCAACAATCGTCACTGGTTTTTTCGGGATGAATATGCCATTGCCTTTAGAACATAATATTTTAGGTTGGGTGATTGCGATCGGGATTAGTTTGATTGGTTGGTTTGGCTTGTCCTTTATTTTACGACTTATTTTAAAATAACATGACATAACTGTATATTCCTACTTAGGAGCTGAAATAAAAGTGATCTTTACTTTTGTTTCAGCTCCTTTAACATATAGTTCTAAATAAAAAAATAACCTTCTAAATACTCACTTCCACATTAATGTGGAAGCAGAAGATGATTTACTATCGGACAAATTATTCGTATACTTCAATTATGGAAAGCGCTTTCCGGAGGTGTGGCAAATGAACAAACTGACAAAAAGAGAAAATGAGTTGATTCGCTTACTCTTGTTTCAACAGGAGTATCAAGCAACAAGTTTTTTCAGTAAGGAATTATCAGTATCGAATAAGACGATTTATAATGACTTGCAAAATATTGAAGAGTATCTTGCAGAAAATGACTTAACGGTCGATCGAGTTCCAAGAAAAGGGCTATATTTAGTAGGATCTAGAGCAGCAAAAGAACGGCTCAAAGGATATCTGTTACAAGAAAGTATCACTATTTTAGAAGATGAAGTATTTTCACCAGCGTATCGACAATTGATTATGCTATCCGAGATTTTACTTTTTGATGAAAGATTGACCTATGATGTGTATGCAAAACGATTTTTAGTTAGTAAACAATCAATCAAAAAAGACATGGACGAGGTTCTAGACTATTTAAATAGCAGTGGACTAAATAAATTAAAAAATCGTAATGTACCCACGTTTGAAAAGGAAACCCACATTCAAAAAGTTTATAAAAAGTATTTGGTTCGTTATAGCAAGAAATACCACCCGCAAGCAGAGAGAAGACAAAATGATCGTTTTTCATTTTTCTCAGAAATCTTTGAGCCAACGATTATGCAACATGTATTCGGTTTTATTGAAAAAATAATGCTGCATACGGGGAAAACTCTGAATGATTATTTTGTTTATTCGTTAAAGTTATCCTTAGTGATCTTTTTGACTCGGCTTAAAGCGGGACATCATGTAGAAGAGCAGAATGAATTTGTTTTTAAAGACTTACAGAAAATGCAGCTTTATATGGTTGCGCTAAATTTTTCTGAAGAAATGAATCAAGAAATGAACTGCATTTTTTATAAACCAGATATTCAATATTTATGCTCATTATTATTAGCACATGGTGTTGTCCCTGGGATGATCGATCTGCCGGTCGATGAAAAAATTCACCAAGTGACCAGTGCGTTGATCAAAGAGATGGCCCATTTACTTGATGTAAAAGTGGATGAAGATGAACAGTTATTTCATTCGTTGCTTGCTCATATCATGCCAATGATTCATAGATTGAAAAATGATATCTATGTGCGAAACCCACTTAAAGAAAATATTAAAAAGCAGTATACAACGATGTTTACACTCACGCAATACGCAGCAGCTGTCTTTGAAAAATACGACAATTTATTCTTAAACGAAGATGAAGTTTCCTTTTTGACGATTCATTTTCAAATTGCCTTTGAGAAAATTCAGTTAACTAAACATGTATTGATTGTTTGTGGTAATGGTTTAGCGACATCAGAATTGATTTTTAATCGGATCAAACAGAACTTACCTGCAAGTGTTATTGTAGAAATTGCTTCAGAAAAGCAATTATTGGGCAATCCAATCGATGACGTTGATTTGATCATAGCAGCGGTTCCGCTCGAGGTATCAGGGATCCCGATTCTTCATGTTTCGGCGTTACCCACAGCTGAAGAGGTTTCAATGATCGCAACCTATTTATCTACAATCAGCGAGAATGAAAAAACATTTACGTATTCAAAAGAAATAAAAACAGTTTCTTTAGGACGGTTTATTGATCGAAATTTAATCTTCTTACATCAGGAGTTTGAGAAAAAAGAGGATATTTTAACCTTTTTAATTGAGCAATACCAAGATTTAGGGTTGGTAAATGATGGATTTGAAGAAGCTATTTTACAAAGAGAAGCGCTTGGTAATACTAGTATTGTCAGTGGCGTAGCAATTCCTCATGGAGCACCAGAGACGGTTAAAGAAACACGACTAGCTTTTATGACGACGAACAAAGCTGTTGAATGGGGCGTCAATCAGGTTCGGTTGATTGTCATGATTGCTATTGCTGAAAAAGATATGACGATCGCCAAAGACTTAGTTTCCGTTTTATATGACATGATCGACTCTAAAGAGAGAGTGGAAAGAATTATTGACAGTCAAGAGATTGAAGAATTAATGCGTTGTTTGAGCAGGAGGGAATGTTGAAGATGTATTTTGATAGTGAAATTGCTGAATTTCAGGTGGAAGTAAAAGATAGAAATGACGCTTTGCAACGATTGACAGAGCAATTAGGGGCTAAACGGTTTATTACAAATGATTTTCTTGAACATATTATTGAAAGAGAAGAAAAATTTCCAACGGGTCTTCCTGTTCACACGATCGGTGTTGCCATACCCCACACAGATAGTGAGTATGTAAAAAAATCCCAAATTGCCTTTATGTCTTTAAAAGAACCAGTTACTTTTTTTGAAATGGGTACCAATGACAAGCCAGTCGACGTTCATATGATTTTTATGTTGGCTTTAAAAGAACCTCATGAACAATTAGAAATGTTGCAAAAGTTAATTAGTATGATTCAAGAACAAGCAATCATGGAGCGCTTATATCAGTGTCAAACGAAAGCAGAATTTATTCAGATAATTCATCATGTTGGCTTAGCCTAAAGAAATGGGGGAAATGATATGTTAGATGCATTACAGTGGTTTGTTGATTTAGGAGCAATTGTTGTCTTACCGATTTTGATTTTTGTTTTTGGAATGATTCTTGGTACAAAACCGAGTAAAGCATTCACATCTGCTTTAACGGTTGGTGTTGGTTTTGTTGGATTGAATCTGGTGATTGATTTATTGAGTACAAGTTTAGGTCCGGCAGCTCAAGCCATGGTGGAACGTTTTGGTTTGAATTTAACTACGATCGATGTTGGTTGGCCAGCCGCTGCCGCAATTTCATACGGAACAGTTTTAGGAAGTTTAGCGATTCCGATTGGGGTTTTATTAAACGTCGTGCTGATTATTTTAGGGTTGACGAAAACATTGAACGTGGATATATGGAACTTTTGGCATGGGGCATTCATTGCCTCTCTAATTTATGCTTTAACAGGAAATTTTGCAATGGGCATTGCAGCAACTGTTGTCTATATGATGATGATCTTACTGTTTGGGGATATTTTAGGGCCAATCGTTAAAAAGTTTTACGGTTTTCCTAATATTACCTTCCCGCACGGAACAGCTGCCCCTGGATTCATTTTTGCAATTCCGATGAATTGGTTGTTTGACCGAATTCCCGGTATTAAACATTGGAAGGCTGATCCAGAAACGATTCAAAAGCGTTTTGGTATTTTCGGAGATTCAACTGTGATGGGCTTTTTGATTGGTTTAGTGATTGGTCTTTTTGCAGGATATGATGTTGCAGGAGTTGGGCAATTAGCTGTTAAAACAGGCGCGGTAATGGTCTTGATGCCGAAAATGGTCGCATTGTTGATGGAAGGCTTAACGCCAATTTCAGAAGCTGCCAATGAGTTTGTAAAGAAACGCTTTCCAGGAAGAGAATTATACATTGGGATGGATGCAGCTTTATCAGTAGGACATCCAGCTGTTTTGTCATCTTCTTTGCTATTAGTTCCAATTACGATTTTACTTGCAGTGATACTACCAGGAAATACAACCTTACCATTTGGAGACCTTGCAACGATTCCATTTTTAGTGTGCTTAATGGCAGCTGTTTTTGCAGGAAATATTGTAAGAACAGTTATTGCAGGTTCGATTTATATGGTCAGTATCCTATATATCACCTCTTGGGTAGCACCTCTAGTAACAATGTCAGCTAAAGCGGCAAAACAAGGAAATTCTAGTATTACAGCACTAGCAGAAGGTGGATTATGGACGACATGGATGTATATTGGTCTAACCAAAATATTAAGTTGGGGCGGTTTAACGATTATTGGCGTTGTGGTCTTAACTGGAATGATCTATGTAAATAAAATTTTACCAAAAAGACAAGCAGCACAAACTAAATAAACTGAAAGGAAGAAATCAGAATGAAAAAAATGTTGATTATGTGTGGCACAGGAGTTGCAACATCGACAATCGTAACCAATAAAGTCAAAGAATGGTTAAAAACCAAAGGATATGAAAACGAGGTTAAACTCTATCAGTCAAAAGTAGCGGATGAAATGAACCGTATTGATGATTATGATATCATCGTCAGCACCACAGTTGTACCAGATAAAATCAAAGACAAAATAATTATGGGGCTGCCGCTGCTTACAGGAATGGGCACAGAAGAAATGTATCAAGAAATTGAAGCCAAAATTAAAGAATAGGGGGGATTTCGTTGTTAGTTACATCTAAAGAATTGTTTTCCAATGCTCAAAAGAAAGATTTGCAATTCCAGCTACTAATTTTTTTGACTTAGATTCTGCTCGGTCCTATGTATCAGTAGCTGAACGACTGAATAAACCTTTGATTTTAGCATTTGCGCAAGCTCATATGGATATGATGTCACTTGAAGAAGCAGCGCTTATCGGAAATTATTTAGCGGAAAAAGCAGAAGTGCCAGTTGTATTGCATTTAGATCATGGGCAAGATGAAAAAGTCATAAAACGAGCTATTGAACTAGGCTTTACGTCAGTTATGATCGATGCTTCTCTTGATCCTTTTGAAGAAAATGTTCGACGCTCCAAAGCAATTGCCGAGTATGCTCATGCAAGAGGAGTAGTGGTTGAAGCTGAAATTGGTTTTGTAGGCTCTGGTGTCAATTATGAAAATCATGATCATAGCGATTCAATTTATACCGAGGTTCACGATGCAGTCCGCTTTGTAGAACAGACACAGGTCGATTCTTTGGCAGTTTCAATTGGCACAGCACATGGCTTTTATAAAGGGGTTCCTAAGATCAGTTTTGATCGTTTAACGGAACTTCAAGCGGCAGTGAAAATACCTCTCGTGTTACACGGTGGTTCTTCATCAGGAGACGATAACTTGCATCGCTGTGCTACCAACGGAATCAGTAAAATCAATATCTTTACTGACTTTATCACTGCTGCGATGAAGACTATCGAGCAAGAGAAGCCTACAGACTATTTTCAATTGAAAAAATTGACAAATCAGTCTATAGAAGAAACACTAGAGCATTACTATACTGTTTTTGCAACTAAATAAAAGAGGTGATTACTTTGGCTAAACGAACTATCCGTGCACCATTTTTCTGTGTAAATCCTAAAGCTTATTTGTATGGAGAAGAAGCCTTAAAGCTAGCGGAAAAAGCAGATGAACTTGCCGGCAAATATGATCTAGATATCTTTTTCACTGTCCAATATGTTGATGCATATCGAATCGCGCAGGCAACAAACCATTTGATTATTACTGTCCAACATATGGATGGATTAGTGGTGGGTCCAGGTATGGGCTATATTTTACCAGAAGGACTAGTAGAAGTTGGCGTTCAAGCAACATTTTTAAACCATGCAGAACATCCAGTCGGTGTCAATCAGTTGGTAAACATCATGAAACGAGCTGAAGAACAGGACATTTTAGTCATTGCTTGTGCCGACTCAATTGCAGAAGCAAAAGCAATCGCACTGCTTAAACCCGATGTAATGGTTTGTGAACCAACTGAATTGATTGGTACAGGTACTGTCAGCGACCTTTCATATATGAAACAAACCAATCAGGCTGTAAAATCTGTCTCGCCAAGTACATTTGTTCTTCAAGCGGCTGGAATTAGCACAGTAGCAGATGTTCGCCAAGCAATTGAATCTGGGGCAGATGGAACGGGTGGCACTAGCGGCATTGTCTGTGCACAAGACCCGTTAAAAACATTGGAAGAGATGGTAGAAGAAGTGGTAAAAGTCAGAGCAGAGTTAAAGGAGTTATGATCGATGAAAACCTATACGAAGGATCTAATATTAACGTCTAATGGACAACGTGTCAGCTATCACAATATCACAGAATCTGTGAGACAAGCTGTGAAAGAAAGCAATATAACCAATGGACTATGTGTAGTTCAGTCCCCGCATACGACTTGTTCGGTGATTTTTGAAGAGTATGTTCATGATTTGGATTTTAATGGCGATGAGTTTTTACAGGTTGATTTGAATCGGATTTTAGATAACATCATACCAAGAGAATTATCGGAAGAAACAAATTACCGCTATCCTGGACCGAAACATCTTGAATTTCTAATGGGACTTGATGATCCGAATTATCCTTGCGATCCAGGGACAATCTTAAATGGTGATGCGCATATTCGTGCTTCATTATTTGGGGCAAGTGAAACGTTTATCGTAAATGAAACGATACTTCAAATTGGATCTGTTGGCTATATTTATTTTATTGATTTTGATCAAAACCGTAAACGCAATAGGAAATGTCAGTTGATGATCATTGGTGAATAACTATGACATGAGCTAAGTCTAGAAAAAAGTGTATTTGCTTCTATTGTCTATATTTAGAGGGTGTACCCTGAGCAAAATTGTTTATTCGTTTTTGTTCAGGGTGTAAGTTAATACTGATTATAAGGAAAAGAATGGATGAATACATAATTTTTCATAGAAATAATTGTTTACTATTTAAAAACAAGGCAAGAAACATAAAGCTGCCTTGTTTTTTTGTATAGATAGATTTAAATAAGATACTACTTGACTTATAGTACACTCTAACAGATAGAATAACTCTTATAGAAGAATTTTTTTACTCATAAATTATTTCGAAAGGATGAAGGTTTATGGAAAAAAGAACATTAGGTAAAAAAGGGTTAGAAACATCTACGATAGGGTTTGGCTGTATGGGACTGAATTATCATCGAGGACCTGCAAAAGATAAGAACGAAATGATTGAAGTCGTTCATACAGCAATTGATTCAGGAATCCAAATGTTTGATACTGCAGAGGTTTATGGACCTTATACAAATGAAGAATTGGTTGGAGAAGCGTTGGCTGGAAAAAGAAATCAAGTTCAAATTGCAACCAAGGGTGGATTTAAAATCGATGGACTAAAAAATCAACCAGATAGCAGCCCTAAAACGATTATATCCGCTGTAGAAGGCTCGTTAAAACGGTTGAAAACAGATTATATCGATTTGTACTATATCCACCGAATCGATCCAAATATACCAATCGAAGAAGTCGCGCTAACGATCCAAAAACTCAAACAGGAAGGGAAAATTTTAGATTGGGGGTTATCTGAAGCTGGGGCCAAAACGATTCGAAAAGCTCACAAGGTGGAACCGTTAACAGCAGTTGAAAGTGAATATTCTATTTGGTGGCGGGAAGTTGAAGAAGAAGTTTTTCCTGTTTTGGAAGAACTGGGAATCGGTTTAGTTTCATATAGTCCATTAGGAAGAGGGTATCTTACAGGAAAGTTGGATAAAAATACTCGATTTAATGAAAATGATAATCGAGGAGAATTGCCGAGATTTACCCAAGAAGCAATGGAAGCGAATCAAGTATTGCTTGATTTTATGCAGGAAATTGCGGAAGCAAAAAATATCACAACTGCCCAACTTGCAATTGCTTGGATACTTGATCAGAAACCGTGGATTGTTCCAATTCCAGGAACAACAAAAAAAGAACGAATCATAGAGAACATTAAAGCAACTGAGATACTATTTAGCCCAGATGAAAAAGCGATATTTAGGAAGGCTTTAAATAAAATTAGAATTGTGGGAGATCGTTATCCAGAATCTGAGAAAAAACGTACTGGACACTAAAAAGTATAGGGATATGGAGAAGGATCTTCTAAAGATTTGGTGGCGTTAATACAATACTATACGTTTTATTAACGCCACCAAAAATTGTTCGGTATTGGACAAGAACTAGCTAGACAATTTGTTTATGAGATGTTTTATTGAAGTATAGATTGTGTGATAGTCTTCATCTGTAGGGATTTCATTGATATAAAGGATATTTTCTGCCTTGAACTGGCTGATTAATTCAGGTGTTTTACTGGTGGTGACTACTATTTTAAGATCAGCAATTGAATCAACAAAACCAGCAAGTGAGGTATGAATAGAAATATTTAAATAAGATCTTAGTCCGCCATCTAATGTTTTCTTTATGATATTTTCAATGAAAATACCAAATTCTGTGTTTAAAAGTATAGCTACAGTAGGCTCAAAATAACTTAAATCTTTTAACTGACTGAAAATTAACATATATTGATTTAAAACATAATTATTACTAACAATGTTAGATAAGCCGAATTTTTCTGATAAATGAAAAGCTATAGTGTTCATATTCTTATTTAACATTGGAAATTCTTCGAAATAATGATTATTCTCAGTTCCGCTCCATGAAGGATATAGCAAGATGTTCACATGCGAGGAATAGATACTAGATTCAATATTTTTTTGATCTTCGGGAAAAAGGCTAATATAGTTAGTTGAAAGATAATCGGAAAATTCTGTAGAAATTCTGGAAAGAAAAGTATTGTTCAATTTAGCATGTTTAATAAATTGCCTTCCCAGCATAGTATTCATAAATCTGGGGTAACTAAATAAACGTAAGAAAAAAAATTCTATTTCTACTTTTGAAAGCATAGATTTAAGTTTATCTAAATGAAACTTTGCGCTTATGTAATCAGCCTCGTCTCTTAAGTAATAAGGGATATCTACTTCATAGCCATTTCTATACCTAATGATTTGTATGGATAATGAATACATAGTTTGTTTAATATTAATATTATTGACATTTTTGATATAGGATTCATTTTTTTTTGATTTAATAATGTCAGATATTAAGTCTTCATCTATCTCATCAAACGGCCATACTTCACCATGAAATAATTGCCAAAAGACTTTATTCGCATATAATCGTATGTTTTTTTCATCACCAATCAGATAATTGAATCCTTTATTCGACTTTATTATTAACTTGAATGCCGAAATCTGTTTAGTTATAGTCGTAATAGATCTTCTATAAGTAGCCTCACTAATAAAATTATCTTGAACAAACTTTATTCTATTTACCTTATACCCCAACAATAATCGCAAGAATAGTTTTATACTCCAATTATCAAAAATAAGATTTCTTTTGAATTGTTTGTAATACAAAATATCTGAATATTCTAAATGAAGTGTATTATTTACACTTGTTTTAATAGAAACTTCTTGAGCAGAAGACATCAAATCAAAGTTGATGTCTTTAATGTATTTTGTAACGGTTGTAGAAGATAAATCGAGATGTTGGCTAAGCTCAATGGTAGTACTTCCTTCAGTTGAATGAAGCAAACAATCCATAATATCAATTTTTGTTTTAAGAACACTATCGTAAAGTTCATCTAAGTAATATATAAATAGCCCCCCTTTTTATTTTCACCAACTGATTCTACTATAAAATCAAATACATAACAAACTAGCCACTCAATAAAAAGCAAAATTTATACATTGAAAGATTAGAAGTCTTTAAATCTATACACCGAATTATCATTTTAAGTACAAACTGAAAAATCAATTAAATCCCATTTTAAATCATTCTTTATAAGAATAATCCTTTAATATTTTATAAAAATATCATTTTTTTGGTATTTTATAACAAAAATTGAGCAATTATTGTTATAAAATTATGTGATAATTTGAAAGAGAAAAATAGTGAAACGATGAGATTAGGAGAAGAATAAAAGGTGACTACGCTAGAAGGACATACATATTTCCTATGGAAGTAAAATGCGTTCTGATACTTTGTACAGTGTTTTAGCTATACAAAATATTTCAGTGGAAGGGACTGGAGTGCCGGGATATAATGGGAAATTAACGGTTACTTCTCCTAAAAATAAACATGTTATGAATATTAATTTAGGTGAATATGGGGCTATTGATATTAATAATGGCGGATTTGATTTTAATACTCAATATTCATACTCTAGATTTACACCAATTTCAATGAGAAATGTTTATAGTACCGGTTTTATGAATATAAATATGGATAGTGGATTTATAGAGGGATGGAAGAATACAGGGAATATGGATACTACCGCACCATCCAGTCTATGGCGACCTATTTCTAATATTAGCTTGACTTTAAATCAGTCTACTACGGCTTCGACTATTGCTCGATCAACTATAGATTATGCGGACAACGATCAATTTAAAGCACAGTTCTCATTGCAAAATTACGGAAGAATAAGTAACATGCGCTTTGTTCGATAAATTCAGCTCGAAAACTTTAATAGAAATGCTATTTATTTCACTAGATATCTAAACAATTTTATCATCCTTAAAATAGAGTGGCCTAGTCCACTCTATTTTTTTGTCCAAATAAATTTAAAGATAAAAGAAGGAATTTCATTTTTTTTAGAATACTATTTAATTTTCATCAAACAGGCTAATTGAATCAATGAAGCAAAACGCAATACTAAGAACTTTTTGTTTGGTTCAAAAAAATTAGAATCATCATCTAGCCACTTGCAGTTCGACGACATTTCATGGATAATAAGGAGTTAGGTCTAAAAACGTTTAGATAACTAAGAGTATTGATAAGAGCACATATTAAAGTAGTTTTAAAGTTGGCAGCATCTTTTAATCAATAAACTACAAGAATGGGGAAACAATGAATAATATAAATTTCAACAACTATCTACTAAGTGATGTAATCGTACAAGCAATTTCAGATTTAGGCTATGAAACACCTACACCTGTTCAGCAAGCTGTTATTCCAGCTGTATTGGAAGGAAAAGATGTTCTAGTTCAATCTCAAACAGGTAGTGGGAAGACAGCTAGCTTTGGTATTCCACTGTGTGAAAAAGTCGACTGGGTTGAAAATAAACCTCAAGTTCTTATTTTAGAGCCAACGAGAGAACTAGCCCAGCAAGTGCAAGAAGATTTGATCAACATTGGTCGTTATAAACGAATCAAAGCAACAGCAGTTTATGGAAAAGCTTCTTATGTGAAGCAAAAGTCCGAATTAAAACAGAAAAGTCATATGGTAGTTGGAACACCAGGACGAGTCCTTGACCATATTAAAAAGGGAAGCCTTCCACTTGGAAAAATCAATTGTTTAGTTATTGATGAAGCAGATGAAATGTTGAATATGGGGTTTATTGATCAGGTAAAAGACATTATCAAAGCATTGCCGGAAAGTAAAAAGACGCTATTGTTTTCTGCAACAATGCCGCAGACAATCGAAAAATTGAGTAGTGCTTATTTACATGACCCAACGGTTGTTAAAATTGCAGCAACGGAAAAAACAACGCCTAAAATTCAACACGCATATTTATCTGTAACGGAAGAAAATAAGTTAGCTGCGTTAGAAGCGGTCACAATCGTTGAGAATCCAGATACATGTATTATTTTTGCCAACACACAAGAGAAAGTCAATGATACGTATGACTTCTTGGTGAAGGCTGGTTATCCAGTAGGAAAATTACATGGGGGAATGATGCAAGAAGATCGTTTTGATGTGATGGATGCTTTTAGAAAAGCAAAATTTCGTTATCTTGTCGCAACAGATGTAGCAGCAAGGGGAATAGATATTGAAAATATCACACATGTCATCAATTTAGATGTTCCATTTGAAAAAGAAAGCTATATCCACCGTGTCGGTCGAACAGGTCGTGCCGGTAAAGAAGGGTTTGCTTTGTCCTTTGTGACGTCAAAAGATGAACCGTTAATCAAAGAAATAGAATCTTTTGGTGAATTGATAATGAACCGAATCACATTACCAAACGCCAAATTAGTTGCAAGAAGTAAAGCGGTTTTTGAAATGAAAATAACCACAAAACAGAAGCCAAGATATCAAAAAGCTAAACGGGTAAATGAAGAAATCACCAAAGTTTATTTTAATGGCGGAAAGAAAAAGAAATTACGAGCACTTGATTTTGTTGGAACTATTTCAAAAATAGAAGGCGTTAATTCAGAAGATATTGGAATCATTACGATTCAAGAGAATGTGACCTACATCGATATTTTAAACGGAAAAGGTCAACTTGTGATTCAAGCGATGAAAAACCGAACAATCAAAGGCAAACAATTAAAAGTACATGTTGCAAGAAAAAAGTAATCTGATATCATTTCACTTTTTTTCTTGAGTAATAGTTTGAACAGCAATTGACTAAACCAATATTCACGAAATGTGTCATTAAATTTTCGTGAGTATTGGTCTATTTTTGATTCAATAGTTAAAAAAATCATCATTGTTTTAGACTCTAATTTTTGTTTAAGAAACTATTTTGATGCATTAATTGCAGTAAAAAAGAGGTAAAATAGAAAAGAACGATGAATCGATTTTCTACCTATGTTTAAGTAGTAATATAGAAATCTTATTGGAGATAAACTTGAATGAAAAAATTTAAAGACATGATCAATAAATATAATCTAACAACAACTAAAAATCGAAAACGAGTAGGGATTATTGTTTTAATCTTGACAATCCTGCTTTTTTTACTGTTTACGTTTCGGTTTTCTTATATTCTGATTACTGGAAAAGTTGCTGGGACGAATCTTTCTGAAAAAACAAAGGAACTCTATGAAGTTCATGAGACACTCGAAGCAAAGCGTGGGTCGATTTTTGATAAGGATGGCAATGTGCTCGTTGAGGATTCCAGTGCCTTTTCACTTTATGCCATTTTGGATAAAAATTATACTGATTTAGAAGGCAAAAAATTATATGTTCAAGAAAAAGATTGGTCAGCGATTGCGGACATTTTTGAGAAGTATGTAAAAATCGATAAAAGCATAACATTAAAGCAATTAAAACCTAGCGTAAATGAAGAAGGCGAACCTGTTACGACCGTTGAGTTCGGGACTAATGGCAAAAATCTAGATTTTGAAACAAAAAGAATGATTCAAGAAGAGTTAGATAGACAAAAGATTTCAGGTATTTATTTTAGAGAAGAGAAAAAACGTGCATACCAAGTGGGAAATTTTGCTTCCTATTTTATTGGCTATGCGCAAGAAGATGATAAGGGCAATGAGCAAGGCGTTATGGGGATTGAAGAAGCATATAATGATAAGTTGTCAGGTCAAAATGGTTCTAGGAGCTATGAAAAAAACTCTGCATTAGGCGATGTCAAGCCTGGCAGTGTAAAAGAGAAAAAGCGTGTTAATGGAAGTGATGTTTACACAACATTAGATAGTAATCTGCAGTTTTATCTGGAAGAATTACTAGATGAAGCTGCTCAAAAATATCAACCTGAACACATTACTGCAACTTTAATGGACGCTAAAACAGGAAATATTTTAGCAACATCTCAACGACCAACATTTGCACTAGATACTAAAAAAGGATTAGATGATCCTAATACTGCTCGATGGAGTAATATTTTAGTCGAAGATATCTATGAACCAGGTTCAACAATGAAAAGTATGATGGTAGCCGCTGCTTTGGAAGAAAATAAATTTAATGAAAATGAGCAATTCGTCTCAGGAAGTATCAAAGTGGATGATACAAAGATCAGTGATTGGAATAATGGTGTTGGTGAGGGGAATATGACCTTTAGACAAGGGTTGGCGTGGTCCAGTAATGTAGGAATGGTAAACCTTCAAGAACGAATGCCTGATCTATGGCAAGAATACCTTAAAAAATTTGGATTTGGGCAAACCACTAACTTTGGATTAGCTGGTGAAGCTATGGGAGAAATTCAAAATAAGACTACGGTAGATAGAGCCATGACATCCTATGGTCAAGGGATTTCTGTCACCAATTTACAGATGTTACAAGCTTATACTGCTATAGCGAATGATGGAAAAATGCTGAAACCTAATATTATCAGTAAAATTGTGTCAGAAAATGGCAAAGAAACAATGATCGAACCTGAAATTGTAGGCACACCAATTTCTAGTGAAACGGCTAGGAAGGTCTTAGACTATATGAAAGATGTTACAGTAGATCCTAAATATGGTATGGGAAAAGAGTATGCTATTGAAGGGTTGAATGTTTCGGCTAAAACAGGAACCGCAGAATTTTTTGAAAATGGTGCGTATCAAAAGCAAGAATATTTGCATTCTGTAGTGACAATCACACCAACTGAAAATCCTAAATATATTTTTTATATGACTCTGAAACGCCCTGTATTAGATGGCGTTTCAGCAAATAAGATCATTTCTGACGTATCCAATAAATTAGTAGAACGGGCAATGGTTGCTCGCGATGAATAAAATAGTTCCTTCAAAATAAGAGGGCATGTACAAAAATTGTATTTTAAATTTTTGTACATGCCCTCTTATTTTTTCAAAGCTAGATGTTTTTATTTCGATCTTTTAATGTTTCTATTAAATTTTCATCAGGTGTAACATAGATTGTTTTTTGATTTTCGTATATAACATAACCTGGTTTTGCACCATTTGGTTTATGAACGTGTTTAACTTGGACATAGTCTACAGGAACTTGAGCCGATAGGCGGTATTTAGAATAATAAGCAGCAAGATTTGCCGCTTCTATCAATGTTTCCTCTGATGGATCTGTGTCTTTAATGATAACATGAGAACCTGGAATATCTTTTGCGTGCAGCCAAATATCTGTTTTTTTAGCTGTTTTTAGCGTAAGCTGATCATTTTGGAGGTTGTTACGGCCAACAAGGATCAGGTTGCCATCGCTTGAATAAAATTCTTCTGGTTTACTTTTCTTTGGCTGTTTTTGTTTTTTTGCACCGCGTTTTTTTACATATCCTTGTTCAATCAATTCTTCTCGAATCATCTCGATATCCATCGGACCTGCAATTTCCAGTTGTGATAGGACGGACTCTAAATAGCTGATCTCTTGTGTTGCTTGCTCGATTTGTCCATGAACGACTTTCACTGCATTTTTAAGTTTTTGATATTTTTGGAAATATTTTTGAGCATTTTGGTTCGGCGTGAGTGCTGGATTTAACTTGATCTTTAATAAATGATCTTCTTCATAGTAATTCGGTAATTCAACTGATTCAGCCCCTTTTGGTACTTGAGTCATAAAGGTTGTTAAGAGTTCGCCATCTCGGCGATAATTCTCAGCATGTTCTGTGTCGGCTAATGTTTGCTGAAGTTTTACGACTTTACTTTGATTCCGCTTTAGCTCATTTTCGATTTTATGGATTAATTCGCCGCCTTGTTGCTTGACCCGATCTTTTTCGGCTTTGCCACCATAAAAGACATCAAGCAATTCACTTAATGTGTCGAAACGTTCTTGTTTTCCATTTAAAGATAGAAATGGAAGTGGGGTAAAGAATTCTTTTTTCTCCGTTATCGTTAAAGTTGGAGCAGTATCTGATACAAGTGAAGACCAAAACGACTGCCATACTAGCATTTTTTCATTGGGCCGTTCATTTAAACGAAAAGCTAACTCATCAGCTGTATCTTTACCTAAGCCTTGAAATTGACTTTGTAAATACTTTCCATTAAGCTCACTTGTTGTTGAAAGTAGCTCAAAAACTTTTTCCTTTGTTGCTAAAAATGGGTTTTGTTGGTTTTGTTTAGGTGGATCAATGTATTCAACACCTGGAAGTAAAGAGCGGTAGCTGTTTTGAGAACTACCAATATGTTTGATCGCATCCAAAATCTTCCCGTTTTCTTTGTTCATTAAGACAATTGTGCTGTGTCTGCCCATTAATTCAACTATTAATACAATATTTTGCAAGTCGCCTAATTCATCTCTTTTGCTAAACGTAAAGTGAATCACGCGATCATTATCGATCTGATGAATCTCTTCTAAAATAGCACCTTCTAAAAATTTGCGAAGCATCATGACAAAATTTGGTGGTGTATCAGGATTAGCATAAGCGATTTCAGTCAGCTGAACACGAGCATAACTAGGGTGCGCTGATAAAAGTAATTTATGATTTTTTCCTTTGGTACGGATAACGAGAACAATTTCATTTTCATAAGGCTGGTGAATTTTTGAAATTCGACCTGTAACTAATGCCTCAGATAATTCCGAGACGATTCCATGAGTAAATACGCCATCAAATGACATAAACATCCCTCAATTCTATATACATAATAGTACTATTATAACGGAGTTCTTTTTAATTATAAAGGAAGTGGAAAATAAAAGTTCGAGAATGAGAGATTGTTTCATCTGATTTGTAAATGACTGCGCTTTCTTGTTTTTTCTAGTATAATAAAAGAGGGAAACATTATAGGGGGGATATTATGGTAAAAAGATTGATCAGTGCAAGTTACAGTGAAGTCGCAAAAATGACAGCAGAGGAATTGAAACAGTCAATCAAAGCGAGTGAAGGGCGCACAATTCTTTCTGAAAACGTCGTCGTTGCATCACCACAAGCAGGGGATATTAGTAATGCAGAGGTTGCAGCGGCATTTGGAGCAGATTTGATTTTATTGAATGCCTTTGATTGCTTTAATCCAATCGTACAAGGAATTCCAGGTATGTCCTTAGAAGAAGTTATGGGGTACTGGCAAAATCCAGAAACAAACAAAATCAATCCAATTCCGATTTTAAAAGAATTAGTTGGACGACCGATTGGAGTAAATTTAGAACCTGTTGATGATTCATCAGCTATGTTTAGTGAAAAACTAACGATCAGTAATGGTCGCACAAGTTCAAAGGAAACGATTCAAAAAGCTGAAAAAATGGGTATCGATTTTATTTGTTTGACTGGTAACCCGGGAACTGGTGTAACAAATGCTGAGATTGCTAAAGCAGTTAAGGTGGCAAAAGAGAATTTTTCAGGTCTGGTGATTGCAGGCAAAATGCATAGTGCCGGATCGGACGAACCGGTTGTTTCGACAGAAGCAGTTGAAGCTTATGCAAAAGCTGGAGCAGATATTCTATTATTACCAGCGGTTGGAACGATTCAAGGATTTGCAGAAGAAGAGATGAAAGCAGCGGTTGCTATTGCTAAAAAATATGATTTACTAACAATGTCAGCAATTGGAACGAGTCAAGAGAGTGCTGATAAAGAGACGATTCGCCAAATTGCCTTAACCAATAAAATCTGTGGAGTAGATATACAACATATTGGGGATGCAGGCTATGGTGGTCTTGCACCAGTAGAAAATATTTATGAAATGTCTGTAACGATTCGTGGTATGCGTCATACGATCAATCGGATGGCTCGCTCGGTCAATAGATAAAATGAAAAGAGGGTGTGAAACAAAAGTAAAAAAACTTTTGTTTCACACCCTAAATACAAATAAACGGCGGGAGCAAACGGTCCTCCATACTTCGAGGTGCGGAGTGAAACGAGAACTGTAGATGCTGAAGCAACCATTAGGCTTCTTATTTTTCGAGGTAAACACTTCTCACTAGCCTTTTTATTATGCGTCTTGCCAAACTTGTTTTGCGGTCTCGACGACTAATCTTACTTTCGCCCATTGTTCATCTTCTGTTAGATGATTGCCTTCTTCTGTAGAAGCAAAACCACATTGAGGTGAAAGACAGAGATTTTCTAATGGGATATAAGCTGACGCTTCATTGATTCGTTTACTTAAACTTTCTTTTGATTCTAGTTCAGGAAATTTAGAAGTAACGAGTCCTAACACTACTTTTTTTGCGGGATCATTTTTATAGATTTGTGCCAACGGCTCAAATCCACCCGAACGATTATCGTCATATTCTAAGAAATAACCATCAATCGTCAACTGCGCTAAATACGGCGCAACATGATCATAGGGACCAGCAATTGCCCAGTCTGATTTATAATTACCGCGACAAACATGCATCGTAATTGTGAGATCTTTTGGTAAGTCTTGGAGCAACTGATTGACGACTGCAACACCTGCAACACATTGTTGCTGCCAGTGTTTGATTTCATCGTCAGTCTTAGCATTTTCAATAAAGCCGGTATACATGCCCCAAGAAGTATCATCTAACTGTAGGTAACGACAACCTAAATCATAGAACTTTAAAATCGTTTGGTGATAGGCTTTGGCTAAATCATCAATAAAAACATTTTCATCTGTATAACTTGCATAGGTGAATGTATCACTTTTACGATTAAAAAGTAATGTCGGTGAAGGAATTGTAGCCTTAGCAAGAATTCCTTCTGGTGTATGTTCATTTAAAAAGGTAAAAGCTTCAAAAAAAGGATGTTCTGGGTTAAATGTTACTTTATCTGTAATTTGGTAAGAGGCAGCTCTTGTTTCTACTTGGTTAAATTGATACCCATGTTCAGGTGTAGTTTGTTCAACACCATTTAACCCCCATAGAAAATCTAAATGCCACCAACTACGACGGAATTCTCCATCTGTAACAGCTTTTAAACCATTTTTAACTTGTTGATCGATCAACTCAATAATGGCTTGATCTTCGATAGCTTTTAATTCTTGTGCAGAAATTGTCTGATTTGAAAAATTTTCGCGAGCCTTTTTTAAGGCATCAGGGCGTAAAAAACTGCCGACCTGATCGAAACGAAAGGGGATTTCTTTAATAGTTGTCATCGTGTTGCCTCCTTTTATTTTATGCATCTTGCCAAATGGTTTCAGCAATATTTTTAACAAGTTCGATTTTTTTCCATTGATCTTCTTCAGTTAAATGGTTTCCTTCGTGCGTAGAAGCAAAGCCACATTGTGGCGATAGGCAAATTTGATCTAGCGGCACATATTTACTAGCTTCGTTGATTCGTTCACCGATTGTAGTAGGGTCTTCCAACTCGCCATTTTTTGTTGTGATCAAGCCTAAAACGATTCGTTGCTCTTTTAGTTCTTTAAGCGGTTCAAAACCGCCCGAACGTTCATCGTCGTATTCTAAGAAAAAGCCATCAAAAGCTTTAATAGAAAAAAGGTTTTTTGCAATTTTTTCGTAAGAACCGTTATAAAGCCAATGAGATTGGAAATTTCCTTTACAAAAATGGAAAGTGACCGCAAGATCTGCTGGTTTATTCGCTAAGGATTTCTCAGTGACTTCTTGGAAATCATTTAGTAGCTGATCCGCATCCAAGCCATTCTTTTTAATTAGATCCCGGAACCGTTCGTCAAACAATCCGCCCCAACTGGTGTCGTCTAATTGCAAGTAGCGACAGCCAGCATCATAAAAGGCTTGGATTGCCTCTTGATAAGTCTTGATCAAATCTTGTTTGAACGTTTCTAAAGAAGTATAGATAGGGTTCTCGTTATATTGTTTTGATAAAATCAGAGAATCTAGGAAAATCATGTTAGGCCCAGGAATTGTTTGTTTAGCTAATGCTGGCGCTGCATGTTTTTGTGTAAAGCGGAAATGGTCAAGAAAAGGATGAGTGGGTGAAAAAGACAATGGTCCACTAACATATGTTCCTTGAGCATCAGTTGTTATGCCAAAAGCCGTGGTTTGAAAATCATAAACAGTAATCCCATTTAAACCTGCAATAAAATCTAAATGCCACCAACGTCGCCGGAATTCACCATCCGTTACAGCATGAAGTCCGACTGCTTTTTGTTTTTCAATCAACTCGATAATGGTTTGATCTTCTACTTCAATTAAAGCATCTTTGGAAATCGAACCATCAGCAAATGCAGCTCGTGCATTCTTTAAGGATTCAGGTCGCAGAAAGCTTCCAACGATATCGTAGCGATAAGGGATTTTTTGGTTGTTATTAGACATAATTGTTCCTCCATTTTTTAGTCAGATTTAATAAAAAAGTACAAAAAAAGCCCAATACTTTTTTGCAAAAGTAAAGGACGACTGAGCGTGTTACCACCTTTAATTCAAAAATCTCTTACAAGATTTTCCTCTGTAGGTACAGATCATGCATCTATACCTTGACGCTGTAATGGGCGTTCCCAATATTGGCTGTGCAGTGTTGACCAATATTCACTAAAAGACCATCTTCCTATTTTTTCAAATTATCTCTTTTCAGCTACCGAGACTCTCTCATCAATTTTCTAAAAACAGTACTCTTCTTTTCATCGTTTTTTAATTTATTCATCATTAATGAAAGTATAGGCTAGAGAATAATGTTTGTCAACAACGGATTCTTGTTTTTTATAATTCTTGTTTTTTTGATATTTATATAAATTTATAATGAAAATATTGATCTGTTTTATTAAATAGTTTAGAGTCTTTATTTGTTATACTAGGCAAAGGAATAAACTACTAGTATAATAAAAGCATAAGTTGTAGAGGAGAGAACACATGAAGAAAAATTTTATTGATGTTAAAGATGATTTTATTGCTCTCATAAATAGACAAAAAAAATTAGCTGCAATCATTTTAGCTGTAATCATTTTAGCAATTATAAGTTTAGTTGTAGCAGTTCCAAGAATGCAGGCTCATATTCGCGCATCAGAAATTAAATCCCTTGTTAGTGAAGATAAGCTAGCGAAAAAAGCCAGCTATTTAGATAGTCAAACAGCTGATCAGGATATCAGTGATAAAACGGCGATGACGGTTTTGTTTTCAACACCAAGCGGAAAGACCTATACTCAAATCATTGATGTCTTGAAGGACAGTAAACAAATGAAAGATTTCAATCATAGTATCTATATTTATCCAATCGTTTATGATGCAGAGAAAATCGAAAAAAAATATAATATTAAAAAAGATGACGTAACAATTATTTTCTTTGAAAACGGCAAGGAAAAAAATAGAATTCCAGTTGATAAAAATCTAGACATCAAAACAATGCTTATTCCGTCTTTAAATCAGTTGCCATTATCTAGTGTTGGATAAAGTGTTCAACCACCAGCAACAGCAACAAAGACGTCAAATTCTGAAACCCCAGCAACAACTCAAGCAACCATAGACGAGCAAGGTGTTGGTCAATCTTCAGAAGCCGATTCAGTAGCGCAATAACTCAAATAGTAGAAAGAAGGACTTGATATGAAAGAATTAATTCTATTCATTTTAGTGGGACTTTTTATAGTAACACCTAGATTACAGCGTGTACCTGTAAGACGTGATCAACGTGACAACTTTTAAGTGGCGGACTTTGGCGACTGATTTATTACGAAAGAGGACTCAGCCTAAAAATGAGTCCTCTTTCAAACATAATCAATCAAAAAAAGTGCAAGTAAACAAAGAGATTCGCTTGATCCCTTTTGATCAGTTTCGCCAGGAGTCTTTAAAATGGTATCAAGATCCTGAAAGTATGTACAATATAGTTGGATCAAAAATTGCCTATACAAAAAAACAAATTCAACAAATGTATGAATGGCAAAATGAACATGGCTTACTCTATTATATAGAATACAATAATGGGGAGCACCTGCAAATAATAGGGGATGTTTGGTTAGCACATGATGACTATGCGATCGTGATCGATCAAGCCTTTCGCAATCGTCATATTGGCCGAAGGGTTACGAAATACTTTATTTATAAAGCAAAAAAACTGGGGAGAAACTATATTACTGTGAGTGAAATCTTTAATTGGAATAAAGCCTCTCAGAAAATGTTTACTAGTCTAAACTTTTATCCTTTTAAAGAAAATAAAGATAGTTGGAGTTATCGTAGACGACTAAAAACAGACACGATAGAAAAAGAGATTTCAAAATAATCGTTCTTTTAAACATTTTTAGACTTGACGAACAAATTCTTTATAGTGTAAACTGACTTTATTACAAAACTATAGGAGTGATTACATGAACCAACTGTCAAAACCAATCAACCAATTGAATAATTCATGGCAAAACTGGCGTAGATAGTTGTATGTATGAGACTCTCATAGATACAACTTTAGAAGACAAATTCTAAATTTTGTATCTATGTCGGTGTATTCAAGATGAATTTTTGACCGCATAGATGTTAGTCTATGCGGTTTTTGTTGAAAAACAATGACTGCTCCTTTTTAGGATTTGTCGTTGTTTTTTTGTTTGAATTTGTTTAGGCGAAGAGAATAGAGGATAGAGGCGGAATGGTTTTTTATCTATGTGGGCTAGTCTTTCAGGAAAAAGATAAATTATGAATGAGGCAAAAAGCACCTCAGTCCTAATTTCCTATTTTCCTGTCAGAACTGGACGAGCCTGCTATGTTTTAAATTTATCTAGCTGTACAAATCACTCCTTAGGAAAATAGATAAATCGTCAGTGAAACAAAGAACGTTTCAATGCCAATTTCCTAATTTTCTACAGGATTAACCGATTTGTTCCGCTTTTACTTTGAAACACAGTGAATGAAATGAACTGATGTTGAAAAGTACAAGG